>JAQULA010000274.1 GCA_028718845.1 Candidatus Omnitrophota bacterium | reverse complement strand
TAACGATCATAAGTATCGCTTTTTTTATCTGGTCCGTCCCTGCGGCTTGCGGCGGACAAAAGATCCTGATTGCGACCTATGAAGACAATCCGGAATATCGGCCGGCCATCCGGGCTTTTTTAACGGGGATGCAGGAGGCCGCTCCGAATGTGGAAATTCTCACGTTAACCGGGGGGAATGACCCGAACGATTTTATGCTCAAAGTGCGAAACCTGGAGCGGGATGTGGTTTTGGTTTTTACCGTGGGGACGTCGGATACCTTGCTGGTTAAAGCGGCGGGGGTTAAGATCCCGGTCGTGTTCAGCGCGATAATCAAGCCCCAGAAAATCGGGCTGGTCAATAAATTGCGTGAGCCGGGGACTAATTTTACCGGTAGTTTTTGCGCGATCTCGATAATCCGGCAGCTGCATTTTATTATCGATGCCTTGCCGGCGGTTAAGCGGATCGGGATTATTTACAATCCGCGCGACGCCGACACGCTTGCCCGGGTTGATGATTGGGCAGCCGGCGTCGCGATGACCGAGGGCCTGACCCTGGTGCGCTATCCGCTGCCGGATACGGTTGATTCGGCGGAGGCGCTGGCCGCGGTAACGCGGCAGATGATCGGTAAAGTCGATTTGATTGTTACGATCATGGACGCATCGATTATCCGTTACGGGGAAGGGATGCTCCGGGTGGCCAATGAATATAAGATCCCCACTTATACGACTATAAGCCGGTTGATCGATGAGGGGGCATTGCTGGGAGTGGGGTTTGATTTTCCTGCGGCGGTGCAAACCGTAAATATACCGCAGGTCCTTAACATCTTAAAGGGAAGAAAACCGGCCGATATACCGGTGGGAACGATAACGCAGTACAACGTTATGGTCAACCAGAAAACCGCCCGGCATCTCGGCGTGGTTATCCCGAAGAGTATTCTTAAAAGCGCGACAAAGATTATCGAATGATGCAGGGGCGGTAACAATGGCAGGCGCGGGGCCGATAGTTAATACTGAATAACCCCGGTATTTTATTACCGAGCGGAGTCCGGACAGGGAAGACATAAACAAGTTATGACCACAACCGAACCGATACATGGCGATGTTACCCCGATGATGCATCAATATCTGCAGATAAAGCGGGAATACCGGGATGCGATCCTGTTCTTTCGTTTGGGTGATTTTTACGAGATGTTTTTCGATGACGCGAAAATCGCTTCAGCGCTGCTCGGGCTTGCCCTGACCTCCCGGGAAGCGGGTAAAGATAACCGTGTGCCGATGTGCGGGATCCCCTATCATGCCGCCGAAACCTATATCGCGCGGTTGATCGCCGCCGCGCACAAAGTTGCTATTTGTGAACAAGTCGAAGACCCGAAACAGGCCAAAGGGATTGTTAAGCGGGATATTATCCGCGTGGTTACCCCGTCGACTATTATGGGGCAGGCCGCGCTGCTTCAGCATCAGAATAATTATTTGGTAAGTGTGTATCAGCGTTCCAGCCATGAATACGGCGTGGCCGCGGCCGATGTTTCCACCGGAGAATTCAAACTTACCGAGTTGGACCGGGAAGAGAAGATGTTGAGTGAATTGACCCGGCTGGCCCCGGCGGAAATATTGCTGTCCGCGGGGATAACCGGCAACCCCGCGTTGCTGGGGAAAATAAAACAGCGGGTAGCGGCGGCAATCAGCGAGGTGGAAGAGTGGACCTTTGATTACAGTCATAGCTATGAACGGCTTACCGCCCATTTTAAGACCCAGACATTACGCGGGTTCGGGTGCGAAGAAATGCCGCTGGCGATCAGCGCGGCCGGAGCGGCCCTGCGGTATCTTGAACATACCCAAAAAACCGATTTGGCGCATATCGCGGCGCTTACTCCCTATGCGCTGAATAAATTCATGGTGCTCGACAGCATTGCCCAGCGCAATCTGGAGCTGGTGCGCACGCTGCGCGGCGACAAAAAAGCGACGTTATTGGCGGAACTGAATTTTACCCGCACCGCGATGGGCAGCCGGCTTATCCAGCATTGGATCCAGCAGCCGTTGATCGATATCGCGGAAATCAATGCCCGGCTTGATGCCGTGGCCGAATTGCTCGCTCAACCGGCATTGCGGACGCAGCTGCATGAAACGTTAAAGCCGGTAGCGGATATCGAACGACTGCTCGGCCGGATCAGCGTCGGTATTGCCAATGCCCGCGATGTGCATGCCTTGAATCAGTCGTTAAAGATCATCCCCGGTTTAAAAACCATCCTTGGTCCGGCTTGCAGTCCGCTTTTATCCGATACCCGAGAAGCATTATGCGAATGCGCGGAACTGGCCGGGCGGATCGACGCGACGATTCGCGAAGACGCGCCTCTTTCCGTGCGTGAAGGGCGGATGATCCGGCCGGGCGCGGATAAGGAATTGGATGAATTGCTCCGGATCAGCAACGGCGGCAAGGAATGGATCGCCGCGTTGCAGCAGCGGGAGATTTCCCGGACCGGCATCAATTCCCTGAAGATAAAGTATAACCGGGTATTCGGTTATTATATCGAA
>JAQULA010000273.1 GCA_028718845.1 Candidatus Omnitrophota bacterium | reverse complement strand
TGCCTACCGTCGGCAGCCGCCATCCTTTGCTGTGGTTTGATTTCAAACTTTTGCTTCCATCTTCGGTCTTCTTAACGAGCGAAGCAAAAGATCTTCCCTCTTCTCTACGCTATTGCCGCCACCACGCACCGCTTAACCTCATCGGTGCCCAGCACCGGCAGTTCCAATCCGGCGCGGCGCACCGCCTTACCCATCCGCTGATAGGCCTGAAAAGCAGTCGCCCCTTCGGTCAGGTTATTATGGCAAAGCGCCGCGTATCCCCGCCGGTTGGCGATCTTGAAAATCTTCACCTTTCCCGCGTCAATTTTCTTTAAATTCTTTTTCATTCTCCCCCCTTATTTTTTCGAACTACGCTGAAAAAAAGCCATAGGCCGATAATCAAGGCCAGCACCAGCTCTACCTTTGCCACCGATAATCCAAAAATAAACGTCCTTTGCTCGAAACGCAGGATCACGCCCGAAGAAACCAGCAGGGCGATCGCAACAATTGAGAGCAGCCGCGTATTATTGACCCGCTCCATCTCGTCTTTAATCGCCACGATCTCGCTTTTATCAATGCGCACGTCGATTTGGCCTTTTTCGATTTTTTCGATAAGTTTAAGGGTATTGTCGGGAAGCTGCTGTAAAACCCCAAGGTACTCGACCAGACCGCGTTCGACATCCTTAAGTAAACGGCGCGGGTCGAATTTTTCCCGGATCACCTTCTCGAATAACGGGGCCATTTCTTTATATACTTCGAAATCGGGATACAGTTTCAGTCCGGTCGCTTCCATAACCAGCAGGGCCCGGGAGCAAAGAATCAAATTTTTGGGAAAATACAAACCGCTTCTGATTCCCTCGCTTACCAATTCATAAAAAATCTTCGCCAGGCTTTTTTTCTCCGCCTTAGAATAGAACCAGCTGCTCAACTGCGGAGCGGATTTTCGCACAAACTCTTCACTTGCCGCCGCGGAATGCTCCGCGGACAATTCAATCATTTTCTCGATGGTAACATCCGTGTCCCGGTCAACGAATGAAATAAATACGTTTGCCAGTTTATCCCGCATCGCCCGGTCGAGATACCCGACCATCCCGAAATCATAGAGGCACAATACATTGTTTTTCAGCGCAAAAAAATTTCCGGGGTGGGGATCGGCCTGAAAAAAACCGTGAATAAAAAGCTGGCGCAACCCTAATTCCAGTCCGTGCAAAGCCAGCATCCGGGGATCATCGCCGATTTTTTTTATTTTCACCGCGTCGGAAAGATCGACCCCGTGGATAAATTCCATGGTCAACACCCGCTTAGTCGTATAGTCCCAGTAAACTTCCGGGAAATAAAACCTTTCGTCACCGCCGAAATTTTCACGGAACCGTTCGGCATTACCGGCTTCGATTGAAAAATCGAGTTCCCGCATTGTCCATTCGGAGAATTCTTTTATGAACTGCACCGGACGCAAATGCCGGATTTCCCGGATATGTTTTTCCGCAAGCGAGGCTAAAAAGAAAAGGATATGGATGTCATTTTCGATAATCGGCCGCAAATGCGGACGCTGGACTTTTACCGCCACTTCCGTATTATCGCGAAGGCGGGCCCGGTGCACCTGGGACAGGCTGGCAGCGGCGAACGGTTTCGGATCGAACTCTTTAAAAACATCTTTGACCGGACGGCCAAGTTCATCCCGGATGATCTTTTTCACCTCATCAAACGGAAAGGGCGCGGCATTCGACTGCAGTTTTTGTAATTCCCGGACATAGTCGGGCGGAATAATATCGGACCGGAGGCTTAACAACTGCCCGAATTTAATAAACGTAGGACCGAGGCGTTCCAGCGCGCTGCGCAAATGCTGCGACAGGGAAACCGGCGGCTTGCGTTTACCGGAATACCGGCAGCGGCGGAAAAAACACCCGATCCGTGCCGTCAACGGCACAAGATACGAAAGCCGGACCCGGTCGATAAGCACATCGAACCCTTCCTCGAAAAATACGACCAGGATGACTCTCAACCGGTTTATATCGCCGACAACAGAGCGCAGCCTTTGCAGCATGCTTATGCTTTCTTCTTTTTCTTCTTTGCCTGGGTGCCCGTAGACTTTTTCTTCGCCGCTTCCAGATCTTTGGCCAGCTTGGCCAGCTTTTTATTCAACACATCGATTTGCTTATAAGAGTTTTTCACGACTGAAAGCGAAACATCCTTGATTCGATCTTCCAGCTGACGGTCCAGTTCCGCCGTTCCCTTCAGCAAACGATGCAGCACCGCTTTCTTGTCTTTCGCCTCGATTTGTCCTTTTGCGATCAGGCTATCGACAATCGCCTCGGCTTTTTCTTTGGTCAGATTCGCCAATCCGACACCGGCTAAAATTACTTTCTCCAATAATTCCAGCATATCCATCCCTCCTTTGCCTGTGTTTGGTTGCCCGCTACATCACAAATCGTTTAATTCAGCCGCCGGATTACAAGATCGAATGCGGCGGCAGCACAGCCCCGCGCCGGATAATGGTTATACCGTCGCGGATGTAATACATATCGCCGTCCATATTCGCGGCATGACTTTT
>JAQULA010000272.1 GCA_028718845.1 Candidatus Omnitrophota bacterium | reverse complement strand
GAAAAAAATATATAATACAACAATAGTTATTGTGAAGGACATTTCCGGCGGAAGGTGATATGAAACGGTTGTGGGAAAAAGCACGCTTTGCAAAAGAGGTACTGCCGCAGGGTTATTTTCCGCTGATTTCCACATTATTATTTTATTGTATCCTGCGGCTGGCGGTATTAGGGTTGTTTAACTCGGAACCCGCGGCTTTTTTCCAGCCCGGGGATTTTATCGCAGCGCTCCTGCTCGCCTATGTTTTGTTCGCGTTTTCCCGCCGGACCGGACTTTTTTTCCTCGCGCAATTGATCCTGATGAGTACGATCTATTTCGGCCATGGCCTGAAGATACGCTTATTGGGCGCGCCGCTGGCCATCGATGACCTTTACGCGTTTTCGGCATTGTACCATGTTCTCCCGATATGGCAGAAATTATTGCTGGTGTTCCCGTTTATAGGTTTTCCGCTGCTGGTTGCCTTCAACTTCACCGTCCGGAAAAATTATGTTCCGGTTGCCTTGTCGATAATGATATTTATTGCCGGAGGAATTGTTTTTTTTCCGGATAAATTGCAGCATGCACTCGAAACTTCTTTTGAATTCCGCAGTTGGGATCAGGAATTCAATCATCGCGTAAGCGGAGGTACGCTCTATCTTATTTACAGCGGTGCCGGGTTCTCGGCAAACTCTCGTAATCCGCCGTCGCAGTCGGAAGTACGGCAGGCTTTGTCTACTCGGTATCGGCAATCTCGTCCGGATACGCCGGATCCGGTGCTTCCCCGGCGCAATGTGGTGTTGCTGGTTATGGAAGGATTCTGGGACCCTCTGCAGTTGCACGGGATCGGTTATAGCCGTGACCCCTGGCATTCGTCAATCCGCGATCTGTGGAATCGATGCGGTAATTCCACCGTCATGAGCCCGGTTTTCGGCGGCAATACCGCCAACGCCGAGTTTGAATTTTTGAGCGGCCATCCGGCGAATGCGGGTGACCGGGGAATCGTATTCGAAACTCAGCTTCGCAATAAAATTCCCGCTTTGCCGGCGGTGCTGGCTTCTTTCGGGTATGATACGATCGTGATGCACCCATATTTCGCTTCGTTTTGGAACCGGGTCAATGCTTATCGCCGTCTGGGGTTTAACCGCTACTATTCCGCCGGCGATTTTGTCATGAACGATCTTAATCACTGGACCTTATCCGACGATTCTTTTTTGCGTCAGGCCGCGGCAAAACTGAAAAAGACCGCGGATAAGCGGCCGAGCTTTGTATATCTGCTGACGCTTTCCGGGCACTGGCCGTTTGCGTTGAATGAACAAAAGCGTCCGCCGGTGATCACCGGCAGTTCAAATAATGAATTGCTGCTGCGGTATGTCAATATGGTCTATTATAACAGCGCGGCAGCAGCGGGATTTGTCCGCTATGTTTTTCAAAAAGATCCGGATACTTTGATGATTATTCTCGGTGATCATCTTCCGCTGCTGGGAGATAATTTCCAGGCCTATGTCGAAGCCGGAGTATTGGCGCCCCGGTCCAGCGGATTTGACGCGCCGATGTACCGTTTTTATACCGGAACGCCGTTGATGGTTATCGACGGTAAAAACGGTCCGAAAAAACTGGGGACCGTGGCGATGTATGAGCTTCCCGGGATCATCCTGAGATTACTTAAGGCGCCGCCGGATGCGGCCATGACGGTGTTTCAGCCGCCGGAAGGTCTGCACATCCGGCCTTTGGAAGGAATGAGCCTGGTGATTACCGCCGAGGGCCGGGAGCGGTTATGCCGGGATACGGAACCAGATGCCCTCGCCGATACTCTCCGGCAATGGCAAAACCGGGTAATGATAATCGACCGGGATATTCTTAGCGGCAAACAGTACAGCCTGGATTTGATGCGCGATGATGCGGCCGGACAATAAAAATCAGGGGCATGGGGTCATGAGTAGTAAAAAAAGATTGGTTTTAATCGCGGCGTTGCTGATATCGATAACGGGTTTTATGGTCTGGCGGTATAGCGATGGACATCGGCCGGCCCGGCCGTCAATGCCTCGGCTGAAGGGAAGCGGGAAAGCCCTGGGGTTTTCCCGGCTTATTGCCCATGCCGGAGGACAGATACAGTCCCGGGTCTACACGAATTCCCGGCAGGCGTTGACCCGGAGTTATCAAAACGGGTTCCGGTTTATCGAAATAGACCTGGACTGGACCAGTGATCAAGAGCTGGTGCTTATTCATGACTGGGACAAGACCCTGCAGAAATATTGCAACCGCAAGCCCGGGGCATGCAGCCTCGCGGAATTCCGCGGCCTTACCCTGGAGTACGGTCTGACCCAGCTGACCCTCGATGACCTGGCGCAGTGGATGCGGAAGTTTCCCGATGTCTATATTGTCACCGACATCAAACGCGATAATCTGCGGGCATTGGAGAAAATCCGGGCCGCTTATCCGGAGCTGACCGCGCGTTATATTCCCCAGATTTACCGTTTTGAAGAATATTCCCCGGTTCGAAGTCTGGGATATGAAAATATTATCCTGACCTTATACCGTTCAAGTTACCGGGACGAAGAAATTAT
>JAQULA010000271.1 GCA_028718845.1 Candidatus Omnitrophota bacterium | reverse complement strand
TAGAGCGGACTGATGATCAAAAATACCAAGGTTCCGAAGAAACGGAACTGGTGGCAGGTGGGATAAGAATAATTAGCTTCTTCGCTCGTAAGTTAAAAGGAGAAGAGGCGGGCAGACTTAATAATGGGTTGAACCCTGACGTCGGACAAAATTGACGCATGTACGAACTCCTTGTTTTATTTCGACAAGGAGTTTTTTGTTTGGGTACGCTGCATTTGTTTTGTGCACTCAAAAGAAATATGGGCTGGGGGTAAAGGGGCGGCACGGTTCCTGCGCAGAACTATAAGCTAATCTGTGACATTTGACCTGTGTTTTGCGACCCGCGTATAGCTTACGGGATGACATTTTATTTTTTGCCGCGGACTGTGACAAGCGTGTTTGCAGCTATTAGTCGTGCTGTGTGGCAAAGAACCCGGCGCCGACGAGCGCGCAGGTGATTAATTTGATTGCGGCGATGATCAGCACCGTGGTCAGCATGCCCAGCCGCGGGATTAGTACTACCGATACCGTGATCGCCCCGCCGAATGAACCGAGCATGTCCCAGGCATAAAGAATATTCGCCGGCGCGGCCGCGTCTTTGCGGCTTCCCAGATAAATTTTATTGGCGAGCGGAAACTCCAGTCCGATAAAAAAACCGCAGATGATCGAGGCGGCAGACAACAACAGCAGGGTCCACCCCAGAGGCGCTTGGGTTTGAGCCAGCTCGTGCACGCCGCGGATGAACGGATACAACAGCAAACAGGAAGTTCCGAATGCGGCATCGATAAAAAGCAACCGGTGCAGGTTGTTTTCTTTTCGTTCGATGGCCCCGGTCATGAGCCCGCTTCCGCTGGTCAGGCCGAGCATAAAACTACCGATAAGCAGTCCAATGTGCAAAAAAGCGTATCCGTGAAAAATTTGCAGGCACAACAGCAGAATAAGATTTTCGCCGATCCCGGTAAATCCGCTGGTCAATACTAAAAACAATACTCCGGTTCCGGGGCCGGATTGTTTTTGTTTTTTTGCGCTGATCAGACTGATGATTATGATCGCCGATAATATTCCGGCCATTACCCCGGGGATTTTCCCGGCGGCCGGGTTTGGTTCGGCTGATTGCACCAGGGACCGCCACAAGGCTATGCTGTAATGAACCCCGTTGGGTTCCAGATCGGTATTGCTTTTAACGCTGCGTTTATCCAGGCTTTCATAGAACCAGGTTTTAAGTTCCGGATCAAGCCGGTCCCGGAGATAGGTCGGAGTAAACAGCGGATTGTTCACTCCATACCGTTGTAATGCCTTGGCGGTGGTTTCCGGAGTGAGGGTTATTGCCGGGCCATTGCCGGCAAGGTAAAGTGTCGGGTCTCCGGGTATCACATCGACGCCGGTGAATACGCTGCGCAGGGTTTCCAGAATACATTTATTGATATCGATCTGTTCATCGGAAAGATAGCTGATCGTGCCGGGCAGCGGAAAGCAGAGTATCCCTTGCGGGGACAGATGCTGTTTAACCAGCTGAAAAAATTCCCGGGTATAATACCGGTTGAGAATAAGGGTTGCCGGCGGGGGCAGATTCATGATGATGACATCAAAACGCTCCGGAGTATTTCTTAGAAACAAGCGGCCGTCATGATGATGAATAATCAGCCGTTTATCGGCAAGCTCGCGCCGGGTGATCTCCGTGGAATACCGCCGGGCCATGATTATGATCAGCGGGTCGATTTCGGCATAATCAACGCGTTGGACCGGAAACTGCAGAATAGTGTCGATAATTCCGCCCAGTCCGGACCCGATGACGGCTACTTTGTCCGGGGCAATAACCGCGGCCAAGGGAAAACTGACGATATCCCGGATAAATCGTATATCCGGCAAGGGAAGGCTCATGAACGGTGCGCCGTCGTAATAAAAGGTATGCTGTTCCCGCTGATTGATCACGCTGATATTGCCGTAGGCGGAATTTTGCGAATCGACGATGTTAAGGCTCTTCCATTGCCAACGCAGGGATAGACGGTCGGCGGTCTCCGCCGGGTACTGATATCCGATAATTCCGGCAATAGCGAGAATAATAATGCCGAAGCCGGCCGCCGGTTTTTTCCGGTTCGCAAAAACCAGCATCCCGGCCGCCAGGATATTGGACCATCCGATAAAAAACGCGCTATACAGGGCATTGGTATGCGCAATCAAAATGTAGGTGATCATAATTCCACCCAGTCCGAATCCGATTGCTTCCCAAAAGTAACTTTTTCCGGTTGCCGTTATCAGCGGTTGGTTCCGGGTGTCTTGGCTGAGGCGGCAAATCAGAGGAAATTGCCCGCCCAGGAACATTCCCAGGGGAGCCATTATAACTAAGGACGTAAACATAATGGCAACGATGCCGATTTCCTGTCCCGGGGCGGCATGCGCGAGCGTTTTTGCCGTTCGTGCCGCCATGATGCTCAGCGGAAAAAGGATACCGGTTGCGAGCAGGGTCAGGCTATAGGTATTGCGGGGAGACCGCAGTCTCAGGCTGATGATTCCGCCGATAAAACTGCCGGCCGCCTGAAGCAGCAGCCAGTTGGCCAGGATTAACCCGATG
>JAQULA010000270.1 GCA_028718845.1 Candidatus Omnitrophota bacterium | reverse complement strand
CGAGCAATCAGATAAATAGATTAAAAAGGTTTGGAAAGGGTTGGGGGGCGGGGAAGGGAATAACCTTTCCTCAAAAGGTTTTCCCTTCCCCGCATCCTGACTTTTCAGACTTTTGAAATTAGCTCCTATGAATATTTTTGCGTTTCACATTTGTCCAGAATCCCTTCGACCCGGGCGAACACGCTGTCCACACTGATCGCGGCAATGCACGGATAAGGCCGGTCAAAAGTTGCCGCCCGGTAACATGACCAGGTACAATTATAACACGGTACCCGGTGATATACCGCTTCCGTATCCAGATCTTCAACCAATTCGCGGGGATACGGCTGAAATATCCCGAAATGTCCTCCGCCCAGAATACACACCGACGGTATTTTAAGACTGGAAGCCAAATGGATCGTTCCCGTATCATTGCCGATCACCAGCTTGCTGTGCCTGACCAGGGCAATCAATTTTATCAGGCCGGTTTTACCGCATTCATCTATTACCCGGGACCGCATTTCGACTTTATCCATAATCCTGGCCGAAATAGATTTCTCCGATTCCGTACCGCAGACCACCGCACATATTTCCGGATCATGCCGATGAATCCGGTTTATCAGTTCCGCAAATTTAAAACTTTCCCAACACCGCCCCGCCGCTCCCGCCCCCGGAACGATAATGCAGTAACGGCGGGGAAAGGAAAAACCGTAATCAGCGGAATCATCATTCACAAAATCGATATTGCCCGGACTTGCGGCATATTCCTTTTTGCATAAGTAACTTACAAAAGCCATATTTATCCTTGTCATATGTTCATCAAGCGGGACCACGACGAGATCGGTATAACCTTCATCGCCATAGGTTCTGATCGCTTCCGCCGTCCACTGGATCCGATCCCAGGGGATTTTTAAGCCATACTTTTTCCCCGCCCGACTGTGGCGGATCAACCGGTCAACCGCGAACGGCCGCCCAATGAGCGGATTAATTATGATATCAGCCCCCGCCAGCTTGCAAATTGCCCGCAACCGGTATAAGGCACTGGTATCATATCTTTTCGGATCGAAATCAATTATCTTATCCCAATACGGGCATCGGGATAATAACGGCTTCAAATCTGGTTTCCCCATAACAATAATCCGGTATTTTGCCCGCGGATAGTATTCCCTCAGTTTTTCCGCGGCATCCAGCCAGAGCACAACGTCACCCAATTCGTCCGGGCGGAAAATAAAAACTTTTGCCGGTTTCCGGCCAAGTTTTCTATATACTGCAAAAACTTTACTTACCAGTCCGATGAAAATTTCAATGAAAGATTTCATAGCCACATAACTTAAGCACAAGTGCTTAGGAGTTGTTCAAAAATAACCTTTACCACGGCGTGTTTCTCCCGGTTGCTTCGGGGTTTGCCGAGGCGGCGCATAGCCTCGGCTATGTAACGCCTCGGCAATTCCCCGAATCATTCCGGGATAATTCACGCATTTGTCAAGTTTATTTTCTTACATCTCCTTATTTCTATCCGGTTTTTCCCATATTCCGAATTCTTTGTCCGCAATCCACGCTGAATATTCGGGCTGCAACGCTCAAGTTGCCGGTGAGGATGACTGGGCCGTCTTCCCGCATCCGCATTTATTCATGCTTACTTCCAGAAAACACGAATGAGAACAATAACAACTTCCTGAACTTGCGAAACTTACGGCTTTATGCCAGGCCGGGGATTTTTTTATCAGCTCAAAGTCATAACCATACTCGCGAATGTTTACCACCGGTTCAAGGATTTCACAAACGCCCAAATCGCCATTGTATTTCAATACGACAAAATCGGTTCCCGCAATGCAGGGATATAACTGTTTTCGGGCAATTTCGGTAAGCAGCATGGTTTCATGCAGGCCCCCCTTTTTATATCCCTGAGCCTTGACCCACCCAATGATCTCCCGATATTCGTCATTGCTTATCGGTTCCGCGTTCTTTTTATCAAAATGTCCCCGGATGGTTTCAAAAGTGAACTCCGCAACCGGCATTTCATCACGGACATATTCATATATTTTTTTGAATTCATTCAAATTGTATTTAAATAACGCCGTATTGATCTGGATCTCCAGCCGGGGCAGATAAATTCCGGCAAAATACTCGAGATTCGAATATAATTTGCCCACCCGGCTGAATAATCCGTCTATTCCCCGGATCCGATCATGGACGGCGTCCATGCCGTCAAGAGAAATGGAAATTTTCACCCCGCAATCGGCGGTAGTATCCAGAATACGTTTTACCATGGCCGCAATTTTATCCGGAAGGGACGCATTAGTGGGGATGGTTATGAGTGCGGGGGTGTTATATTCAGCCAGGAACCGGCAAATATCCGGCAGATCATCCCGCAGGAAAGGCTCTCCGCCGCCTAAAACTATATTGCCGATGTGACCAAGTTTCCGGAAAAACCGCTTTATTTCGTCCAAACTAAGTTCCCGGCCGACATTTTTATTCAATTCGTTTTTAAGGAAACAATGCATGCATTTCGCATTGCAGGCATTATTTATCTGGAAAATAATATTATTAAAACTGGGGCACGATATTTTTTCGGTACG
>JAQULA010000269.1 GCA_028718845.1 Candidatus Omnitrophota bacterium | reverse complement strand
GATATCGCCATTGCCGGCGGATTTTCCACGGAAGACCATGTGTTTAAAGTATTGGCCATGGGTGCTCCGTACGTGAAAGCCGTATGCATGGGCCGGGCACTGATGATCCCGGGCATGGTCGGCAAGAATATCGCCAACTGGATCAAAGAAGATAAATTGCCGCCGAACGTGGCGGAATTCGGCAAAACCGAAAAAGAAATCTTTGTCTGCTATGAAGAATTGGCCGAAAAGTACGGCAAAGATATGAAGGATATCCCGCTGGGAGCGGTCGGGATTTATTCCTTCTCTCAGAAGATCAAAGTCGGGTTGCAGCAATTGATGGCCGGCAGCCGGAACTTTAACCTGGGTACGGTAAGCCGTAAAGACCTTATGACCTTGACCGAAGAAGCGGAAAAAGTATCCGGAATTCCTTATGTTATGGATGCTTATCGCAAGGAAGCGGAGAAGATCCTCAAGGCATAACTAACTCAGATAAGGTAAAGAAAAGCCGGGGTGCCGCAGCAATGCCGCACCCCGTTTTTTTAAAGACGAGAAGGCGAAATCAACGGATAGAGAGAAAAACCCGGTTGAAAGGCTGCGGTTGACGGTAGACAGGCGCTGTCCGTATCGCAAAAAGATCCCGGGAGCCGGTTTTACAGCCGAAGGACGTTTATACGGGTTGCGCGACCGATAACCGTTGCCGTTACCAGGGAATTTCTGCTGGCAGTCTGTAGCCTAAAGCCGGACGGCGATACGTCCGGGTTTCCCTTGACAAAGCCGGCCGCCTATGATAAGGTAAATTTAATAGCAGAGAGCAGGTGCGCAATTTTGAAACAAAGATGTTTCCTCCTGAACGGGAGAATATCTTTTTTTTTGTGCCTGCAAAATGTTATTATAAGCATGGGTGTGAATATAAAAAAACACTATTGCATCCGGTAAGAGTGTATTATAATCAAAGGTATTGTATTCCTGCAGTATTCCTGGTATTCTTCAGGACCTGTTCACTATACAGAATACGCCGCATAATAATTGGATTGACTTGATTTCCATGCAGAACTTAGTGGGTAACGATAAACGGAAAAAGGCGAAGATTATTCTTGAGGACGGGAGGATCTTCTCCGGATTTTCGTTCGGCGCGGCCGGTACCGCCAGCGGAGAAATAGTCTTTAATACCAGTCTTAGCGGGTATCAGGAAATTCTTACCGATCCTTCCTACAAAGGCCAGATTGTCACCATGACTTATCCCTTGATCGGCAATTACGGGGTTAATGCCGAAGATGTGGAATCTTCCCGGCCCTATGTGGAGGCATTTGTCGTCAAACAATGTTCCCGCATTGCCAGTAACTGGCGGTCTACCGATACTTTGGATAATTATCTTAAGAAACATAATATTATCGGGATCGAGGGCGTGGATACCCGGGCGATCACGCGGCATACCCGGGTACAGGGCGCGATGAAGGCCGTGGTTTCGACCGAGGATCTGGATGAGCGCCAGTTGACGGCTAAAGTAAAAGCTTCTCCGGGTTTGGTCGGAAGGGACTTGGTTAAAGAAGTTACCTGCGCTAAAGCCTATGCGTGGAACGATGCGGGTAAATACACTGTGGTTGTGATTGACTGCGGCGTAAAGCTGAATATCCTCCGGTCTTTAGCGGCCAATAATTGCCGGGTTACGGTTGTTCCGGCAACAACATCCATCAAGGAAATTTTAGGTTATAATCCCGACGGTATTATGCTCTCCAACGGGCCGGGTGATCCGGCCGCGGTGCAATATGTTGTCGAAACCGTGCGCCAATTACTGAAGAAAAAAATTCCCCTGTTTGGTATTTGTTTAGGCCAGCAGATGCTGGGCTTGGCCTTGGGCGGGACAACCTATAAATTAAAATTCGGTCACCATGGCGGCAACCAGCCGGTAAAAGACCTGGCGACCGGAAAGATCGATATTACCGTGCAGAACCATGGGTTTTGCGTCGATATCGATTCGTTGAATAAAAATGAAGTGGAAATAACGCACATTAATTTGAATGATCGCACGCTGGAAGGCCTGCGCCACCGGACTTTGCCGGTGTTTTCCGTGCAGTATCACCCGGAATCCTGTCCCGGGCCGCATGATGCGCAGTATTTATTTAAGCGTTTTACGGATATGATTGATAAACATTCCGCTGAAAAATAGCGCTTGGCATCTATCGCCGGGCAAGGAACTTATTGTTTATGCCAAAACGTACGGATATTAAAAAGATATTGATTATCGGATCCGGACCAATCGTAATCGGTCAGGCCTGCGAATTTGATTATTCCGGCACGCAAGCCTGCAAAGCGCTGCGCGAAGAAGGATTTCAAGTCGTATTGATTAATTCCAACCCAGCCACGATTATGACCGATCCCGGGGTGGCCGATGCTACTTATATCGAGCCGATTACTCCGGAAGTAGTGGAAAAGATCATCGCGAAAGAGCGGCCGGACGCGCTGCTGCCGACCTTAGGCGGGCAAACCGGTCTGAATACAGCAATGAAAGTTGCCGAACTCGGTGTTTTGGAAAAATATAACGTGAAAATGATCGGGGCCAATACCGAAGCGATCCGCAAGGCG
>JAQULA010000268.1 GCA_028718845.1 Candidatus Omnitrophota bacterium | reverse complement strand
CTGATTAAAGGCAAGATCCTTAATGTGGAAAATGCGCGTCTGGATAAAGTCCTAAGCAATGACGAGGTGCGCACGATCATTGCCGCGCTGGGGACTGGAATCGGGAGCGATTTTACCCTGGAAAAACTGCGTTATCATAAGATTATTCTCATGGCCGATGCCGACGTCGACGGCAGCCATATTCGCACACTGCTGCTGACTTTATTGTATCGCCAGATGCCGCAATTGATCGAAAAGGGACATGTTTATATCGCGCAGCCGCCGCTGTTTAAAATTAAACGCGGAAAACGCGAAGAATATATTGAAACCGAAGCGGATATGGACGCGCTATTGTTCGACCTTGGCAAGGAAGGGATGAAGCTTACGGTGAGTGAATCGGAAAAACAGCTGAGCGACAGCCAGTTTAATGAACTGCTGGAGGTGGCCCTGGAATTGGAAAGGGTGGGGCACAGTATCTCGAAAAAGGGAATAACCTTCCTGAAATATCTGGGGCTGTGCGACCAAAAAACCAACAAATTTCCGCTTTACCGGATTTTGCCCGAAGGAGAACCGGAACGGTTTATTTTTGACGAAAAAGAACTCGCCGAATTCGTTAAGCAGGAAGAGCAGCGCCGCGGCAAAGACGTGGAATTAAAAGAAGCCGGCGGGCTGCCGACCGCGGAAGCGGAAACGGCGACATTGAATGTCATCGGTTTTCATGAGGCGAATGATCTGATAAAGCTGGCGGCGCGTCTGGGGAAAATAGGGTTAAATATCAATGCTTACGATGTGCCCCTGCCGGAAGAGGATCTTCTGTCTGAGGAGGCCCCCGCACCGCAAACGAAACGGAAAGCGCAAAAAAAATCCGCGAACAAGGCGGATCAGCAAACGGCGCTGTTGTCGATCCTGGACACCGAAACCAAAAAAGAAGCGCCGGTGTACAGCCTGCGGGAATTGCTGCAGGCGATTCGTGATTACGGAAAACAAGGGATGACGATCCAGCGGTATAAAGGGTTGGGGGAAATGAACCCGGCGCAATTATGGGAAACCACGATGAATCCGGATAAACGCACGATGCTCAAAGTCGCGATCGAAGACGCGGTAGAAGCGGATGAAATGTTTACCGTGCTTATGGGCGACGCGGTTGGTCCGCGGCGGGATTTTATCGAGCTGCACGCAAAAGATGTGCGCAATCTGGACGTTTAACAAATTAAAATCCGCCGGATAACGGCCTTTGGTTTAAAAGGTAAGCGGTTGCCCGGCCGTAAGCAAATGCCGGGTTAAACGGTTTTAAAGCCGAAGCCGATTCCGGGGCGGCGCAACCGATGGACGATAGACTGATTATAAAGAGGAGATACGATGTACGCACAAAATGAGAAAATAGTAACAGTCCCGATCGAAGACGAAATGAAAAAATCGTATATCGATTACGCGATGAGCGTTATCGTTGGGCGCGCTTTGCCGGATATCCGGGACGGGCTCAAGCCGGTGCATCGGCGGATCCTGTACGCGATGAAAGAATTGAGCCTTGATCACAGCAAGGCGTATAAAAAAAGCGCGCGTATCGTCGGAGAAGTGCTGGGGAAATACCATCCTCACGGCGATTCCGCCGTATATGATTCTCTGGTGCGCATGGTCCAGGATTTTTCTCTGCGCTATCCTTTGGTGGACGGCCAGGGTAATTTCGGCTCCATCGACGGCGATTCTGCGGCGGCAATGCGGTATACCGAAGCGCGCATGGCCGCGATCACCAAAGAAATGCTGGTCGACATCGAAAAAGAAACCGTTGATTTTACTCCCAATTTCGACGAATCATTGATGGAACCGCTGGTTTTACCGGCAGCGCTGCCTTGCCTGCTGATTAACGGCTCCAGCGGTATTGCCGTGGGTATGGCGACGAATATTCCGCCGCACAATTTAACCGAAGTGGTGAATGCCCTGGTATTTTTGATCGATAATCCGGAGGCAACCGTAAAAGATTTGATGAAAAAAATCAGCGGTCCGGATTTCCCCACCGGCGGAATTATCTGCGGCCGGGAAGGAATCCGCCAGGCCTATGAAACCGGCCGTTCTCCGATCAAAGTTCGGGCCAAGGCGAATATCGAAGAACAGAAAAACGGAAGAGAGTCGATCATTATTACGGAAATTCCCTACCAGGTCAATAAAACCAATGTGATCGAATCGATTGTCGGCCTGGTCCAGGATAAGCGGGTTGAGGGGATTAGCGACATCCGCGATGAGTCGGATAAAGACGGAATGCGCATTGTCGTGGAGCTGAAGCGCGACGCGAACGCCCAGGTCGTTTTAAACCAGTTGTATAAACATACCCAGCTGGAAACAACGTTCGGAATAATTTTTCTGGCCCTGGTCGATAACCGGCCGCGGGTATTGACGCTGAAGCAGATCCTGCATTATTTTATCGAGCACCGCAAGGATATTGTCGTCCGCCGGACAAAATTTGAACTGCGTAAAGCGCAGGAGCGCGCGCATATTCTGGAAGGATTGAAAATTTGCCTGGATAACCTGGATAGAATCATCAAGACGATCCGGCAATCGGAGAGCACCCCGGCGGCTAAAATCGCTTTACTGGAAAAT
>JAQULA010000267.1 GCA_028718845.1 Candidatus Omnitrophota bacterium | reverse complement strand
CCCCCGCTTACCGGAAAGCGCACAATTACGCCTTTTTGCAACAGCTCTTTACTTATCTCTTTAAACGCTTTGTCGGTATGGCTCATACGTGCCAATGGTTAATAATGGTTATCAATAGTTATTAGTGGTTATTAAAAGTTGCCTGTTCCGTTTTTAAACAAACCCGTTGCCTTTTAATCCGATACCATGGGGTGTAACGAGGCTGTGCCTGCCGGCAGGATGGACGCAACCTTTTTCCCGTTTGCCGACAGCATTTCACAGCACTTCCCTAATACAATCAAGCACACTCTCATCCGGCACAAAATCCAATTCATAGGCAACCACCGTACGCGCTATTTGCTCACAAAACGCCAGCGAAAATTCCATTGCCGGTTTATCCCATAACGGCGGAAACGAAGCCACGATCAAACGGGAAACGGTTTCCAGGGGAGAAAGCCTGCGCAGAGAATTGGCCGTGGCCTGGCGCAGAAAAAAAAGTTTATGCAGCGGCACGGTTGCAGAACTAACCTGTGAAACATCCCCATGCCAGGGAGTGCCGTAGAGCGCAAACTGATCATCCCGGTCACGCACAATGATCCGATCGTCATTAAGGACAGTTGCGGATCCGGTTTGCTGCCAAAGCCTGGCCATCGTACTTTTGCCGATCCCGGATTTTCCGATAAACACCAGCCCCTGACCTTGCGCGTCAATCCCGCAGCAATGCAGCATGATTCCCCGGCCTTGCCCAAGCAAATGAATCAGCAATAATTCATCCAGGGGAAATTCCAGGGGATTATCGGATATCGGGTCCGCAGCATAGAATTCCGAACGAGAACCATCCGGGTCCAGCACCAGGGTTTTGTACGGCAGGGGCCCATATTCCGGATCATGCGCCGTGAATACCCGTTTACCCGCGCTCTCCCATAGCTTCCACACACAGCCGGAATCAAACAGCAGTTTTTTTTCATCCGGCAAGGAAAACCTACCCCCTTGAAAATACAGACGCATATCTACTTCGCCGGCAGTATCGATAAACTGCCGGTAGGCGGGATTAAGGATAACGCGTTGTTCGGTGCGGAGGGAATGGAGTTCTATTCCCAATCCTCCGATACGCACAAATACCCGATTCTTCGCTTGTTTCATCATCCGGGAAGATTCAAATTGGTTAAGATCCGATGAGCCGGCTGGTACAAGCGGCGATTGAACGGCACTTGCCGGATTGTTTCGACGTACCGCTGGCCGCTTTACACATCGAAAGCAGTGCTTCTTCGGCGACCAAAGCGATTTTTTTTAATTCCGGCTTATGATACGACTTTCGTTTGTTCATAACTGCCCTCCTCTTTTGTCTGAGCAATAACCCCGAGCATGGCGGCACGTTCATGGGCGATACGGCACAGATATTCCACCCGGCTCACGGCATCCCCATGACATAAATATGCCCAACCCGGGCATTGATCACAGAGTTGAAATAACTTACAATCGCGGCATTGCGGATCCGAGCCGCCGGTCCGGCTAATCATACCTTCTATTGCCTGCCAGGCCTGGTTAAAACTCATTGTCCGCAGGTCATAGGCCGGCATCCGCACCATATCGCATACGCGCAGCCGCGCGTATGGGTCGATATGAAACCCGGTCTTGCCGGCCGCGCAGCAAAACACTTTATCCGAATTGTCCACGTTTCCAAACTTCCGCCAAAAATCCTGCCATTGCTGTTTTTTGGCATCATCTTGAGCGTCAAGGCGGATAACCTGTTGCGGGCTAAGCCTAACCTTAAGCGATTCGGTTGAACCGTCCAAACGCGGATGAAGCATAGAATCAAACCGAAATTCCAGGGCTAAATTCCGGGCCAGGTTTTTTATTTGGTCCAGTTCATGCGCATTTAAATTAAGCAGCGTGGTTTTGAGCTTAAGCGGAATCCTTTGCCTGCGCAGCAATTCAATCCCATGCATACACCGGCTAAAAGACCCGGGCACCCCGGTCACCGCCTCATAGGTCGGCGCGGTAGCTCCATAGACGCTGACTTCCATCTGCATCGGCGGATATTCGCGCAAAAATCCGGCAATCCGCTCATTCACCAGCGTAGCGTTGCTGAATACGGTGATCAAAAAACCTTTTTTCTTGGCATAATTATAAATATCGATAAAATCTTCACGCAGCAGCGGTTCCCCGCCGGTAAACAACAGCCATAAACACCCGGCATCCGCCAGCTCATCCAGGATCCGGCAGGCCTCGGACCGCGTTATCTCGATTTTCGCTTGATCCGGACAGCAATAACAATGCCGGCAGTGCAGATTACAGCGCTGGGTCAATTCCAGAACCCCGTTCAGGGGAATTCTTTTTCCCGTGGCTGCGGAATGGACGCTTTGACTAAAGTCCGCATAGGATCGATCCCGGATAGCCGCGCAATTCATTAAACCACTTCCTTAATAGCATCAACCTCCGCCAAGGCCCGAAGAAAATCCGCCACATCGGCATCGACCGCGCTCCGTTCCGCTTCAAATTCATCGGCCACCCGCTCACAAAGCTGTGCCCTGGTTTTTGTACCGTCGATCAACTCCCAGATCCTGGCCCCGACGTCATTAAGCGTAAAAAGATGC
>JAQULA010000266.1 GCA_028718845.1 Candidatus Omnitrophota bacterium | reverse complement strand
AAGGGTCGCTATGAGATCCTTTGGCGAAGATTATCCGCCGTGCTGTATGGCGGATAATTCGGAGAATAATCAAACGGGAGTTGATCGGTGGATTATTCATAAGGAGTGCAAAGCGATGACCCTAAAAATCAAATCGAAGCTGATGGACAACCAGATGGTTCAGCGTACTCTGACCCGTATCAGTCACGAGATTCTGGAACGCAATAAAGGCACGGCAAACCTGGCGATCGTGGGGATCCGCTGCCGGGGGGCGTATCTGGCGCAGCGTATCGCCCAGATGATCAAAGAAATTGACGGAGGGAAAGTCCCGGTAGGCATATTGGATATAACTCTTTATCGCGACGACCTGACGATGATCGCCGCTTGTCCGGTCGTGCACAGCACTAAAATCGATTTTGACATCGATGAAAAAAAAGTGGTTTTGGTCGATGATGTTCTGTTTACCGGGCGGACCATTCGCTGCGCGCTGGACGAGTTGATCGACCTGGGCCGTCCGCAGAATATTCAGCTGGCGGTGCTGATCGACCGCGGCCACCGGGAATTGCCGATCCGGGCGGATTATGTCGGGAAGAACGTTCCGACCACCCGCGAAGAAAGCGTGGAAGTTCGGCTGGAAGAAGTCGATGGTAATGACGAAGTGATACTGTTTACCAAGGAAGAATAAACGCTATGGGGCAATGGACCAGAAAAGATCTTATCGGACTCGAGGAGCTGACACGGGAAGAACTCGAACTGATCTTACAGACCGCGGCATCGTTTAAGGAAATTTCCACGCGTTCGGTCAAGAAAGTTCCGACCTTGCGCGGAAAGACCATCGTACTGTTCTTTTTTGAACCCTCGACCCGGACCCGGGCCAGTTTCGAGCTGGCGGCCAAACGTCTCAGCGCCGATACCCTGAGTATCGCCACATCATCGAGCGCGATCCAGAAAGGGGAGTCATTAAAGGATACTTTTTTGAATATCGAGGCCATGCGGGTCGACTGCATTGTCCTGCGCCATTCTTCCAGCGGGGTCGTGAACGCGCTGGCCAAGTGCATGAAACCATCGATCATAAATGCCGGCGACGGTTGTCATGAACATCCGACCCAGGGTTTGCTGGATATCTTTACCATCAAAGAAAAAAAAGGCACGCTGAGCGGGCTGCGGGTGTCGATCATCGGTGATATCGCGCATTCGCGGGTGGCCCGCAGCAATATCTGGGCCCTGAAAAAATTAGGCGCCGAAGTGACGGTGTGCGGGCCGGCGACGCTGCTTCCCCGAGATATTGAGAAGGCCGGGGTCAAGGTTACCACCAGCCTGCCCCAGGCACTGAAAAACGCCGATGTCATTAATATCCTGCGGATCCAGCGGGAGCGCCAAAAAGCCGGATTATTTCCTTCGCTGCGCGAATACGCGATCCGGTTCGGAATCAACCGGGATAAACTGGATTGCTACGCGAAAAAAGACGTGTTGATCATGCATCCGGGCCCGATAAACCGCGGCATAGAAGTGACGCCGGATGTTGCCGACGGAAAATATTCGGTGATCCTCGAACAGGTTACCAACGGGGTGGCGGTACGGATGGCCGTATTATATCTGGTTTCTCAGGCCGGAGAAGAAGAGCCGGAGCAGGAGTGATAATATGCGTGTGTTGATAACAAACGGACGGGTGATCGACCCGAAAAACGGGTTCGATGAAATTGCGGATATCCTTATCGATAACTCGGTCATCGGCGCGATCGGAAAAAATTTAAAAGCCAAAGACGCGGAGATATTCGATGCCAAAGGCCTGGCGGTTGTGCCCGGGCTTATCGACATGCATGTGCATTTTCGTGAGCCGGGATATGAATATAAAGAGACGATCGCCAGCGGCAGTAGGGCGGCGGCGCACGGCGGTTTTACCAGTGTCTGCTGTATGCCCAATACCAATCCGGTCATCGATAATCAAAGCGTGGTTGAATTTGTGCTGACCCAGGGGAAAAAAGCCGGACTGGTCAATGTTTTCCCGATTGGGGCGATCTCCAAAGGATCGTTAGGCCAGGAGCTTTCCGAGATCGGCGATTTACATTCCGCCGGGGTGGTCGCTTTGTCCGATGACGGCAAAGGGGTAATGAACGCGGAGATCATGCGCCGGGCTATGGAATACGCCCAGATGGTCGACTTGCCGATTATCGCTCATTGCGAGGATAGTTTTCTTTCCGGCGATGGGGTGATGAATGAAGGATATACATCGACGGTGCTGGGATTAAAGGGAATCCCGCGTATCGCCGAGATTGTCATGGTCGCCCGGGATATCGAGATCGCCCGTTTTACCGCGGGCCGTCTGCATATCGCGCATGTCAGCTGCGCGGAGTCGGTACAAATGGTGCGCCGGGCGAAATCGGAGGGTGTAAAAGTAACCGCGGAATGCTGCCCGCACCACTTTACTCTGACCGAAGAAGCGGTATTGCATTATGACCCGAACACCAAGGTCAATCCGCCGCTGCGTACCCTGTCCGACGTGACGGCATTGAAAGAAGGACGGCGGGACGGCACGATCGATTGCATCGCCACGGATCATGCCCCGCATGCCGAAGCGGAAAAAGATGTTGAGTATGACAACGCCCCGTTCGGCATCATCGGTTTGGAAAC
>JAQULA010000265.1 GCA_028718845.1 Candidatus Omnitrophota bacterium | reverse complement strand
ACCGGACACACACTTTTTGTCCTTCTGATCACACTCTCGCTTTCCATGCCTGCGCCCTTTCCGGTTAATTTTCAATAATGATCGCGGATTATTTCGATGATTTTTTTCCGATGGTATCCGGAGCCGTCGGCGCCGTCCGCCCCCGGACCAGTTCCCCGGCCCGCCAGCTGCTGCATTCCCCGGGGATTTTCCCCGGCATACAATGCGCCGGGGTATTCGGCCGGTCCTGGAATTCAAACACCTCGACGTGATTAAAGTTTATTTTTCCCAGGAAATCTTTCGTTTGCTTAAAATCATCCTCGGTCTCCCCCGGAAAACCCGCGATAATATCGGTCGTCAGGTTAAGCGCGGGAACAGCGCCCCGCAACATCTTCAAACAACGTTCGACGTCCTCGATCCGGTATTGTCGGTTCATCGCTTCAAGGATACGGTTGCTTCCGGATTGCACCGGAACCTGAAAATAATAGATCTTGTCCCGGTCGGCGGCAAGAATCCCGGTTAATTCCTCCGCGAACCGCACCAGCCAGCGGGCATTGAAATTAGAGATCACGATCTTGAAATCAGCGTGTTTTCCCGCGGCGAAAATCTCCCGCAGCAAATCGACGATCGTCGTCCCGATATCCATGCCGTAACATCCCGCATCCTCGGTCACCAGAAAAAAATAACGCCGCCCGGCAGCCAAACCGGCCTTGAATTCGGCAAGGACAGCGCCGGCGGGCTTACTTTGCAGCTTACCGGTAGCATGGCGTTTCGCGCAATAACTGCACGCGCCCAGACAGCCCCGGGAGATCCGGATATAAAATAAAGAATCCCTTTTGCCTACCAGGAACGGATCGATCCGGGATTGCAGAGAAGTCAGAAAATCAATGTTTTTCCGCAATGCCGAGGAACATTGCCGCCAGAATGCCGGCCGGAACACATTGCCGCCGAGCAAGCGGGTAACGGCGGATTTTCCGGCCAGCCATTGTTTTAAAAGCAGGTTATGAAATGACGACACCTTGACATCGTTGGGCTCGGCGACGTCGTTAAACCGCACAACCGGATTTATCAGCGGATCGAACGCCGACAAATCCGTCGGAGGCACGATCGGGAAATCACCGAGCGACCGCAGCATATCCGGCATCAGAACCGGCAGACAGCCGGCAATGACAATCTTCGCTTCCGGTGATTTTTTGTTCAGGCACCGCCGGACATACTCCACGGAACTGCGGTCTTCACCCGTGGTCAGCGCGCAGGTACTGACGATGATCAGATCGGCCGCCGAAATTTTCCGGACCGGCTGCCATCCGTTGGCCAGTAAATAATTATGTATTTTCTGGCAGTCCAGAATCCGCTCCAGACAGGAATTGGTCGCATAGACGAAAAATTTTTTCACGCGTTCTCCTTAACCGCTTTCGCTCCGCCGCCGGCGGCAACCCGCCGGCACTGCCGTTCCAGATCGAGATTGTATGCGCATCCTCCGTTAAAACAGGTCAATGCCCCGGACTGTTCGGCCACCGTGATCACGCCGGTTTTGCAATGACGGATCACCGCTTCATCAAATTTATACGGATCGCACCCGGTCGAAAAACTGATCGACAGAAACCGTTTATTCTTTATATAGCGCGAGGTTTTAAAAAAATACGATATACTCATGCCGATAAAATGGCCGATCAGGCTCAATGCCCGGCGGCGGATGAATAAACAGGTCACGGCCGTCATCAGACAGCCCGCGGCAACCCATTTCCGCCGGTGCCAGGCCCGGTACCGGTCAATCCAGGGCTCGGCCAAAGCCAGGTTTAAATAGGCGTCGATCGGCTCATACCCTTCTTTCTCGCGAACCACCATATAGATCTGGTTGTACAGGCAGTATTTCTGCCCGAGAAAAGCTTTTATCGCAAGATGCAATTTCTGGAATAAAAAAACATTTTTTCGCGCGATCTTTCCCCGGGTTTGCCGGTCGAGAATATCGATAATCTCATCCGGCATAATGAACCGCTCCGAAGGCCAATCACGGGCCCCGCCGACAAAACAAATGGTAAAAAAAGTCAGGCCGTTGATGAAATCGTTCTTTACCGCGTAATCCAAGAGCCGGCTCACTTCTTCCTCGTTGACATTCTTCGCGATCACGGCATTGATCGTAGTCGGCATACCCGCGGATTTTAAATTATTCATGATCGCCAGCTTTGTGTCCAGAATGTCCTCGCCCCGCAGGACCCGATAGGTCCGGCGGTCGAAACCGTCGAATTGAATATTCACCCGGTCCAAACCGGCATCCTGCAATTGCCGCAGGTAGACTCCGTCGACAAATTTCAAACCGTTGGAATTGATCGTCACGGCACAACGGTTTTTTTTAAGCATGGCGATTAACTGCGGAAGATCATCGCGGCAGGTCGGTTCTCCTCCGGAAAGAGTATAAAAAGATTTTTTATCCGCAGCGATAAACCGCTCGATTTCCCCGCATGACGGTTCGCGCCCCTCCAACGCGGTACGCGCGGCGCCGAAACAGCAGGTTGAGCAACCCATGGTGCAGCGCAGGGTCGGCCATATCTCATATTCGATCAACGCCCCGCGGTCGTTGGTCATGACCGAAAAATAAAAATCATCCAGCTGCGCGTAATAAAACGCGTTCCCGGACAAAAGCACC
>JAQULA010000264.1 GCA_028718845.1 Candidatus Omnitrophota bacterium | reverse complement strand
TCTTCGGATAGATAATAAACCCGGCCACGCAATTCATAGCGGATAGCGGCTAAATTACTTATAGCGTCCAATGCGTCTTCAAGGGAAACGTCATTAACAAAAACGGTAATGCGGACATCCTGGATATCCGGACTCAATACGAAATTAACCCCGGTTTGCCGTGAAATATCGCGGAAAATTGTCCAGAGAGTTTCGTCCGACTGCTCAAGGCTGACCTTCTGCTCGGAAACCGGCACCGGGGAAGGCGGCTCGGCAAAAACATTTCCGCACCCCATAACCGCGCCAAACAGCATCAAAACCACGGCCTTTTTCATGACCACACCTCGCGCTAAAAAAAACGGGGACATCTCCAACCGGTGATGTCCCCGCAGCCGAATCGCATTAATATCGCAGCAAAGAAAACACCGGATATTGTTTTAATTTTTTTCTGCCGTGCAAAAATTCCAGCTCGATCAAAAAAGCGACCCCGCAAATCTTCGCCTTGAATTTTTTCAACATCCGGCATACCGCGGAAATCGTACCCCCGGTCGCCAGGACATCATCGACGATCAACACCCGGCCTCCCCGGCTCAGGGCATCGCGATGCACTTCCAGCGTATCCGACCCGTATTCCAGCGAATAAGTCACACTGTGGGTTTTGGCCGGCAATTTACCTTTTTTCCTCACCAATACCAGCCCGGCCTTCAATTTATACGCCAATACCGCGCCGAATATAAAACCGCGGGCTTCCACGCAGACTACCGCGTCTATTTTTTCATTTTTATAACGGCGATAAAGCGCATCCACCGCTTTGCCGAATGCCGCCGGATTTTGCAGCAATGTCGTGATATCCTTGAACACAATCCCCTTTTTGGGAAAATCCGGGACATCGCGAATAGCCTGAGACAGCTCTTGTTCAAGAGTCATTTAATCCGACTCCTTCATGTATACGCGTAATTTTTTCAAGGCGTTGTTTTCGATCTGACGGACTCTTTCCCGGCTGATTTTAAATTCCTTCGCGGTTTCTTCGAGAGTACGAAACGTTCCGTCCTCCAGGCCATAACGCAGGATCAGGATTTGTTTTTCGCGTTCGGACATCTTCTCCAGCAATTCGGCGATTTTCTCCTGACGCAACAAACGGCTTAATTCGTCGAAGGGGGAAACCACGGATTCGTCTTCGATTAAATCCATAAATTCCCCGGAGGAATCCTCGCCGATCGGTTTATGCAGAGAGGTCGTACGCGTGACGATCTCGCTCAGCCGCCGCGCCTTTTTGATCGGGACCCGCATCTTTTTGGCGATCTCCTTTATCGTCGGAGTTCGTCCATACTGCTGAGATAAACGCTCGGTGATCCGTTTCCATTTAGTGATGGTCTCCGTAAGGTACACCGGAACCCGGATGGTTTTGCTCTGGTTCGCGATCGCCCGGGTAATATACTGCCGGATCCACCACGCGGCATAAGTGCTGAAGCGGTAGCCCTTCTTGGGGTCAAACTTCTGCACCGAGCGCATCAACCCCATATTCCCCTCCTCGATAAGATCGGTGATCGGCACCCCCAAAAAACTATATTTTTTGGCGATATTGACCACCAATCTTAAATTGGAGCGGATCATAAGCTTCCGAGCGGCGGCATCGCCGCGCTTTGCCCGTTTGGACACCTTGAGTTCTTCCTCCGGTGTCAATAACGGGATGTTTTTTATATCCTTCAGATATAAACGAATCGGATCCATAGCCATAGTTTTATTTCTTCTTTTTCTTGGTTGCTGTTTTCTTACTCGTTTCCAGGTTTGCCTGTGCCGCGGCCAACCGCGCAATCGGCACCCGGAACGGAGAACAGGAAACATAGTTCATTCCGATGCGATGGCAGAATTTAACCGAATCCGCATCGCCGCCGTGTTCACCGCAAATACCGACCTTCAGGCCGGGACGGGTCGAACGACCGCGCTGAATTCCCATCGCGATCAATTCCCCGATACCTTCCTGGTCAATCGTCTGGAACGGATCCGCCGGCAGAATCTTTGCGGTCAAATAGTCGGACAGGAACGAGCCGATATCATCACGCGAGAACCCGAATCCCATCTGAGTCAGGTCATTGGTACCGAACGAGAAGAATTCGGCGGTCTCGGCCATCTTGTTCGCCGTTAAGGCCGCCCGCGGGATTTCAATCATGGTTCCGTACATAAACGGAATCTTTTTCAGTTTAAGTTTTGCCAAAACCTCGGCATAAACCTCGTCGACCAGTTTCTTCTGGTTATCGAGTTCGCTCTTCGTGCAGGTTACCGGAATCATGATTTCCGGGAACGCCTTTTTGCCGGACTTGACCAGGTCACCGGCGGCTTCCAGGATCGCCCGTACCTGCATCTTGGTTACCTCGGGATAAGTTACTCCCAAGCGTACGCCGCGATGTCCGAGCATCGGGTTGTTTTCCCGCAGACTGTCCGCGCGTTTATGCAGTTCTTTCATGTCCACGCCCAATTCACGGCTCAGCGCTTCCAGCTTATCCTCGCTGTGCGGCACGAACTCATGCAGCGGCGGGTCAATCAGACGGATGGTTACCGGCAAGCCTTTCATAACTTCCAGGGTCGCTTTGATATCGTTTTTCACGAACACGGACAGCTCGTCCAATGCCTTCTGGCGTTCTTCGATG
>JAQULA010000263.1 GCA_028718845.1 Candidatus Omnitrophota bacterium | reverse complement strand
CGGGATTATCCCGGATATTATCTTATGCCGAACGGAGAAAGTGCTTTCCAAAGAAGCCCGGGAAAAAATCGCCCTTTTTTGCAATGTCGATGCCGACGCGGTAATCCAGGCCATCGACGTAAAAAGCATCTACGAATGTCCGGGAGCATACCGGCGGGAAAAAATCGACGCGCTGATCGTAAAGCTGCTTAACCAACCCTGCGGCGAAAGCGATCTGACGGAATGGAATGAGGCCGTTATCCGGCCGTTGAAGAATCCTACCCGGGAAGTGCAGATTGCCGTGGTCGGAAAATATATCGCGCTGCAGGATGCCTATAAATCGATTTATGAAGCGCTGCTGCACGGCGCGATCGCCCATGAAGCGAAGCTGGTCATTCGTAAGATCGATTCCGAAGACATTGAAAAGAACGGGGTCGCAAAATATTTGAATAATGTCCAAGGAATATTGGTCCCGGGAGGATTTGGTCTGCGCGGCATCGGAGGGAAGATAGCGGCGATCCAATATGCCCGCGAGAACGGCATTCCCTTCCTGGGTATTTGTCTGGGGATGCAGACCGCGGTGATTGAATTCGCGCGTAATGTCTGCGGGCTCAAACAGGCGAATTCAACCGAATTCAACAAAAACACGGCTTATCCGGTGATCAGTCTGCTGGAAGAGCAGCGCAGTGTACAGATAAAAGGGGCGACGATGCGCCTGGGCGCTTATGAGTGCGATGTAAAAAAGAATTCGCTGGCATACACGGCGTATAAAAAGGAAAAAATATTCGAACGTCATCGTCATCGTTACGAGTTCAATAATCGTTTCCGGGAAAGAATGGAAAAACACGGCATGATTTTTTCCGGGGTCAATCATCACGCCAAACTGGTCGAGATTATCGAGCTGAAAGACCATCCCTGGTTTGTGGCCTGTCAATTCCATCCGGAATTTAAATCGAAACCGGACAGCGCGCACCCATTGTTCCGGGAATTCATAAAAGCAGCGGTGCGGAAATAGCGGAGACCGATAATGAAGTCATATCAGGATTATATCGATACCCTGAATAAGATCAGCAAAGCGATTACCAGCGATCTTTATCTCGAAGATGTTTTGAAATTTATCGTTACTTTGACTGCGAATGTGATGCAGGCGAAAATCTGCGCGTTGTGGCTTTTGGATGAAAAAACCCAGACCCTGAAAATTAAGGCCACGCAATCGATGAGCAATGAATATCTCAAGGAACGGACCTTGAAAGTCGGCGAAGGAATTGTCGGGCTGGTGGCCAAAACAAAGAAACCGATTGTGATCCCCGATGTGGTAAGCGATGAACGGTATAAGGAAAAAACCATGGCGCGTAAAGAAAAACTTGTTTCAATGCTGAGCGTGCCGATGATGGTAAAAAATCGTGTCATCGGGGTTATCAATTGTTACACCACGACGAAATATAATTTTGAAAAAAGCGATGTCGATTTGCTTAGCACCGTTGCCAATCAGGCCGCGGTTGCGATCGAAAATACCGAATTGATGGTCAAGACCCGGGTCATTCAGGAAGAACTGGAGACCCGTAAAAAAGTGGAAAAAGCAAAAGGCATTTTAATGAAGGAACATAAAATGACCGAGGAGGAAGCCTACGAATTGTTGCGCAAATCAAGCATGAGCAAACGCCTGCCGATGAAGGATATCGCCGAAGCGGTAGTGCTTTCCTACGAGATCAAAAAGACTACTCTCCGGTAAAAATTTTCCTAAAAAATTTTTCCCCGCCGCAGAAAAAAATTAATTTTTAATTTTTTGCTTGAAATTGATAAGTAGTATGTTGTATATTATAAATTGTAAATACAATATATAGTACAAGACCATATTGTGTTTGATGATTGCGGTAGTCCAAGATATAGTAGGGGGATTAAAAATTTATTCGGAAGTAAATTTTTAAGGGAAGGGGGGTGAATATTTTGGCTACAAAAAAAGCGAAGAAGGCGGTTAAAAAAGCGGTAAAGAAAGTTGCAAAGAAAAAGAAAAAATAAGCACTGCAGAAATGTCAGCTTTGATGTTTAGTACATAAGAATAGAGCAGTCAGATCCCGATTGTGACAATAAGAACAAGGATGTTGCCGAATTCCCAAAGGCGGGGAAGTTACTTATAAAGCAAAGTTTGATTTTCGTATGCATAATGATTTCCACCGCCTTTGGGAGGGATCAACCCTCCTCCCGATTCGATAGATTTATCCCGTTCAGGTTTCAATCAATGTCGTGGCAACACTCGAATAAAATCTTTTTATTTCCAGAATCCGCGCGACGTGTTATTATATTAATTATAGTGTTCTGTGTACGGTAAAGGGGAATTCGTAACTGCGGGGTGTGATGGCCGGATAGTTTGTCGGCGGTTATCGCACGGAAAGGAATGCTATGCCTGAAGGGGAAATGCCTCCCGGCCGGAGTGAGCCTGAATCCGAGCAATTGCCCACGGAATCCGGATCATTAAAAGATCCGGCGGCAAAATTGCCTAAAACCGAACGAGCGATTCAGCAGGCTAAAGAGTATGCTGAATTTCTTTTTCGTTTCACGCCCAGCGCTATTTTTACCACCGACCTTAACCGGGTAGTTACCAGCTGGAACCGGAAAGCGGAAGAACTTACCGGGTATTCCGCCGCGGAAATCATCAGATCGGAAGAGCAC
>JAQULA010000262.1 GCA_028718845.1 Candidatus Omnitrophota bacterium | reverse complement strand
TTCCGATCTCTTTTCTGGTTGAGCCTTCCCTGGATCATTATGGGCCTGTGAGGCACCATCGGAGGAATCCCCTCGGTCTGGTATTATTTCCGCCCCCGCGACGGCAATCCCTACGTTCTGGCCTGGTTCGGAGCAATCATTATCGAATGGATCATCGGAACAGCCTGGCTGTTTTTCCGGAAGGGAGCGGAAACTCTGGCAAAATATCCCGGCATATTTACAATTTATTACAAAGGAAAAAGGCAGGCAATCCAAGATCCCGTAATCATTAAAATCCTTTGGGTAGCAGCCCTGGCCGCCGGCATAACCGCCTTTAGCCTGCTCTGGACCGTCAACATTCCCCTGCCCGATTTATGCCTTGGAAACTAAAAAATCGTACAATTCGGCATTGCTGCCGCAGGAAAGAATCGATTGACGGGCCTGTTCATCAACCAGCACCGAACTGATTTCAGCCATAAATTGCAGATACGGCTGCGGATTTTCTTTCGGGGCCACGGTAATCAGAAAGATACGCGACGGTTTCCCGTCCAGAGAATTAAAGTCGATGCCTTCTTTTTTAACTCCGATGGCAAAAATAAGTTTGTCGACCGCGGTTGTTTTGGCATGCGGCAGGGCAATCCCATCCTGCATGCCCGTGGACATGGAAGTTTCGCGCTCCGACAAATCGGAGACGACTTCATCCCGCTTCCCGGCCTCCAACTGCCCGGAGGTTACCAGCAAATCGGCCAGTTCTTCGAGTATTTCCGGCTTGGATACGCCTTTCAAATGCACCTCGATCGCCAACGGCTCAAACATACGGATCAAATCGGCCGATTCCGCGGAGTTACGGCCGTTTTTATTGGCAAAGATCTTTTTACCGATACTCTCCTTGTCCTGGTCGGTAAGCGACCCCAGGTTTTTCATCAGATGTTCGATCTCGGCAATAACTTCATAAAACAACGTATGGATGAACACCGCGTCTTCGATCCGGGCATCAAAGATCAAGGATTCCCGGGTATTGGACAGGGAAATAATCGTGTCATTCTTGCGCATCTGATAAACCCGGTCGGGTAATTCCACGCAATAGACGAAATAACCTTCCTGCTCAAAAGCCTTACGGACCTTGCCCAGGACTAATTCAGTCGTTTCTTCATTCGGCATGGCATAAGTAATTTCCTGGCGAACATGCGGTTCGTCGGGTTTTTTCCGAAGCACCGGGACCTTTTCCCCCAGCAGCTTTGACAAAACCGGCGGCGTGATTAGCGTCGTAACAAAAGTCATTAAGATGGCAATACCGAAAATATCCTGTGAAATAAGGCCGGCGGACAAACCCAGCCCGGCGATGATCAGCGCCACTTCACCGCGCGGTACCATGCCCATTCCGATACGCATCGCCCCGTGTAAATTAAAATTCAGAAACAAAGCCGGGATCCCGCACCCGAGCATCTTACCCACAAAAGCAAACATGATATAAATCAGGCCGAAACGCAGGATATTCCACGAAGCCATAGCGTTAAAATCGATGAGCATACCCATCACACAGAAAAAAATCGGAACAAATAAACGGTGCAGAATAGATAACTTGTCCCGTATAACCAGGGCCAGGTCCGTTTTGGAAAGAGACAACCCCATGACATACGCGCCGATAATCATGGCCAATCCGGACTTTTCGAAAATCCCGGCCAAGAACAACGCCCCGGAAAAACTCATGATCGCGATCACCGCCGGATCTTTAAACCGTTTTAAAACGCGGCTCAGCTGGTGCGAAAATATCAGCCCGGCGGCGGTAAACCCCAGCCACATCCCGACGGCCTTAGCCGCGACAAACGCGACCGAGTACCAGGCAATATGTCCGCTTTTGATCATACCGATAACTACGGCCAGCAGAATAATCCCGATTACATCGTCGATAACCGCCGCGGCAATAATAGTGATGCCTTCCGGAGAATCTATTTTTTTCTTTTCGGACAATATCCGCGCGGTAATGCTCACCGATGTCGCCGTGGAAATAACCCCGAGAAACAAGGATACCGGATGGGTAAACCCATAGTGCGAGCCGAATACATACGATGAAAAAAGCACGCTTGCCAAAGCTCCGAATAAAAAACTGAACACGACCCCGCATAACCCGATCACTCCTCCGGCGAGAGAAAAACGAAGAAACGTTTTGACATCGGTTTCCACCCCGGCCAGGAACAATAACACAATGGAGGCAATGGTCGTGAACGCGTACAACTCGTCGGAAATCGGGAAAGACCCGGCCATAGGAAAAAGCCCCTGATTAAAACCCCATATCGGCAGTTGGCCCAGCAGATACGGACCGATAATCGTTCCGGCGATAATTTCACCCAGCACGGCCGGAAGCCGGAACCGTTCAAATGCGACGCCGCCGGCCCAGGCCGCGACAATGATTATGCTCAATTGGATTACCAGCACGGCCATACGGCTGACGAAGTCACTGCCGGCAACCTCTCCCGCCGCCGGTTGCGCGAAAAGAATCAGCGGTATAACCAGCATCAAAATAAGCGCCGCCGCCCCAATTCCGAAGATTTTGTTCTTTGAATACATCCCGCTCCTTTATGGATTCGCCGTCACGAAAATTAATATTCATATTGTAACAGATTCGGCTGATTTTCTCAAAAGGTTAAATAAATTCCGCCGGCCGCAAAAACCGCTGACC
>JAQULA010000261.1 GCA_028718845.1 Candidatus Omnitrophota bacterium | reverse complement strand
CGACCGATGTCCGGAAAATCCCGACCGCGGTGTACGACCTGGACAATACCGCGGAAAGCCGCCGGCTTATCCGGAATTTTGTTTCGTCCGGATATTTCGTCCCGAAATATTATATCGGCAGCGATACCGGCCAGAAACGGCTTATCGACCAATCGCGGGTCAGCACGGTCATTCGCGTTAACCGCGGTTTCAGCCGGGATCTGCATGCCGGCCGCACCGCGTATGTACAGCTTATCGTCGACGGCACCGATTCGAACACCGCGGCGAATATCCTGCGTTACGCCAACAGTATCATCGAACGCTCGGTGTCGGAAATAACCGCGGCGCTGCCGGGCCCGGCTGCGGATAACAACCGCGCGGTCCCGCCGGTGGAACTGCGCAGCCGCACCTGGTTCAACGAAAATCTGGAGTCGCGCAATTATTATATCCCGGGCGTGGCCGGCATGATCGTGATGCTGGTGACATTTTTGCTGACGGCCATGGCGATTGTCAAAGAAAAAGAGACCGGGACCATCGAACAGTTGATTGTCAGCCCGATCCGTCCGTTCGAGCTTATTCTCGGGAAGCTTATCCCGTTCGCCATTATCGGGATCCTCGACGTGTGCGTGATCACCGCGGTCGCGATCGGGGTGCTGAAAGTCACGGTGCGCGGAGATCTGGCGCTGCTGCTGCTCGGTTCGTGCCTGTTTATTTTAAATACCCTGGGGCTGGGACTGCTGATCTCCACCCGGTCCCAGACCCAGCAGGAGGCGCTGATGTCCATGTTTATGGTCGCGCAGCCGATGGTGCTGTTGTCCGGATTTATGTTCCCGATTGCCAATATGCCTCCGCCGGTGAGGGTGCTGACCCTGATCAATCCGCTGCGTTATTATCTGGTGATTATCCGCGGAATATTCCTTAAAGGCAGCGGCATCGGCGACCTGTGGCCGCCGATGCTGGCATTACTGGTGATGGGTATCGTTATCCTGACCGTAAGTTCCCTTAATTTTCAAAAACGCCTGGGCTGAAAATAACCGGCGGAAAATTTGTTGAGGCGGCACGAGTATTGTGGTATAGTAAAACTGCCGCTAAAGCCGGCGAACATAGTCGAAAAACCCAGGACATTTTTGCGCGGGGCGGGTGATTTTCCCGCGGAACCTGTCCGATTCTCATACCGGGAGCAAGCAGTGCCGCATGTATCGTATGCGCGGAAATACCGTCCGCGCGATTTTAAAGAACTGATCGACCAGGAACATATCGCCACCACGCTCACCAACGCCATAGCGCAGGATAATCTGGCGCACGCGTATTTGTTTGCCGGGCCGCGCGGTATCGGCAAGACTTCGACGGCGCGTATTCTGGCCAAGGCGCTTAATTGCGTCAAGGGCCCGACAGCCAGCCCGTGCAACGCCTGTAATTCCTGCGTGGAAATCGGCGAAGGCCGCAGTATGGATGTCCTGGAAATCGACGGGGCGTCTAACCGCGGTATCGACGAGATCCGTACTTTACGGGAAAACGTCAAATTCGCGCCGTCATCCAGCCGGTTTAAAATCTATATTATCGATGAAGTCCATATGCTTACGACCGAGGCGTTCAACGCTTTGCTGAAAACGCTGGAAGAGCCTCCGGCGCATGTGAAATTCATTTTCGCGACCACCGAGCCGCACAAGGTGCTTCCGACGATATTGTCCCGCTGCCAGCGGTTTGATTTCCGCCGGATTTCCACCGCCGGGATCGTGGCCAAGCTGAAAAAATTATGCGCCGAGGAATCCGTTCAATGCGAGGAAGAGGCGTTGTTTGCCGTGGCCCGCAGCGCCGACGGCAGTTTACGGGACGCGGAGGTCATGATCGACCAGCTCAACAGTTTCAGCCGGGGAAAAATAACGTTCGCGGCGGTGAATTCCGTGCTCGGGCTGGTGTCCAACGAGGTGATCGCCCGTATCGCCGGGAATCTTGACCCGGCGCATCTTGCCGAGAACCTTACGCTTTGCGATACGCTGATCAAGGAAGGCAAAGAGCCGGGACAATTGATCGGCTCGCTGCTGGAACATTTTCGGGATATGATGCTGATGAAAAGCGGCTGTGAGCAGCTGGTGGTTCTTCCGGAAGAAGGCCGGCAGGTAATCAAGAAACAGATCGCGGCGTTTGGCATTGAGAATATTCTATACTGTATCGCCGTATTAAACCAGACCCAGGAACGCATGAAACGCCAGGGCATGGGGCGGTTGTCGCTGGAAATGGCGGTCGTGAAACTGTCTCGCCAGAGGGAATTGCTGCCGGTAAAAGAGGTGTTGGAAAAATTGCACCGGCTTGAAGAAAAACTTAAAAAAATTTCCGTGGTTTCGTCCGATCCTTCGGCAAAAACAGCCGGGATGTCTGCCGGCGCTGTTTCGGCGGCACGCGCCGAACCCGTGCCGGCGGTCGGGACGCAGCAGCCCGCGGCACCGGCAGTTTCGTCGCCGGAGCGCTCTCACCCGCCGGCCGCAGCGAGCGCGGTTATTGCCGAAGAGCCGGCAGTGCCGCAATACCCGTCGGCGGAAGCGATTGCCGCGCCGGTCAGTATCGATACGGTGTTGAAAGCGTGGCCGCAATTCGTGCAAGCCGTAAAAAAGAAAAGAATGAGCCTGGGGATTTATCTTTCGGAAGGCCGGCTGCTGAGAATCCGGAATAACATCCTGGAATTGGGATTTTTGCCGGAATTTGAACTCCACCGGGATAGC
>JAQULA010000260.1 GCA_028718845.1 Candidatus Omnitrophota bacterium | reverse complement strand
CGGGGAAGCCGGGTCGGTTTTCTTACTTCCACTATTATTTGTTTATTGCCCGGGTCTTTATATACATTAATATCCTCGGCCGTCAGCGCCCAGGCCGCCGCCGCGTAGAAAAATCCGGCAAGTATTGCCATCGCAACTTTCAGTTTCATGGTACCCCCTTCCCGACAATTATTTTCAAAACAGAAAGCCCTGCGCTTTTCATCGTGCAGAGCTTCCATGCGGTTTAACTTTCTCCGAAAATATCGTGTTTCGATGCAAAAGTCATTGGTATTATCTTACTGCTTCGCTTCTTCTTCGTCAAACAGAAAATATTCTTACACGAATTCTCGCCGGTTGCACACGGATCAACGCAAATCATCCAAATAGTTTTGGCCCTCACTGCCGCCTCCCGGCGACTATATCGTCCGGCTACTTCAATATCTCCGCAAGATCCGCATCCGGCGTGGAGATCGGCCGGATATCGAACTTTTCCACCAGCAGCTTTAAGACATTCGGCGACACAAATGCCGGTAACGACGGTCCGATCCGGATATTCTTGATCCCCAGAGAAAGCAGGGTCAATAAAATACACACGGCTTTCTGCTCATACCAGGAAAGAATCAACGACAACGGCAGGTCATTAACCGTACACTTAAAGGCGTCGGCCAAAGCCGAAGCGATAGCAATCGCGGAATAAGCGTCATTGCATTGCCCGCAGTCAAGCAAACGCGGAAAATCACCGATGTATCCGAAATCCATGCGGTTAAACCGGAATTTTCCGCAGGCCAACGTCAGGATCAGGCAATCCGCGGGAACTTTTTGAGCAAATTCGGCGTAATAATTACGCCCGGGTTTCGCTCCATCGCAACCGCCGATAAGAAAAAAATGCCGAATTTTCTTGGCCTTAACCGCCTCGATGATTTCCCCGGCGAGGCTTAATACCGCGTTGTGGGCAAATCCCACCAGGATATTTTTTTCTTTTTTTTCGGACGGAAAGCCTCCCAGCTCCAAGGCCTTATTAATCACTTTGCGAAAATCTTTCTTCCCCTCCACGGTTTCGATATGCCCAAGTCCCGGCCAGGCAACAACCCCGGTGGTAAAAATCCTATCCCCATATGAATCCCGGGGGTTTTGGATGCAATTGGTAGTCATCAGGATAGCGGCCGGAATATTGTCGAATTCTTTCTGTTGATTTTGCCAGGCGGTCCCGAAATGTCCGGCAAGATTTTTATACTTATGCAGACCGGGGTAGCCGTGAGCGGGAAGCATCTCTCCGTGCGTGTACACATTGACCCCGAGGCCGTCGGTCTGCTGCAACAACTGTTCCAGGTCGGACAAATCATGTCCGGAAATAATAATCGCCGGCCCTTTTTTCACCCCCGCCATAACCTCAGTCGGGACGGGATGGCCGAAATGTTCGGTGTGAGCGCTATCAAGCAGTTTCATGCAGGCAAGATTCACCCGGCCGAATTCCATATTCAATCCGACCAGATCGTTCACTTTCAGGGCATCATCAACCAACGCCGCCAGCCCTTTATAAAAAAACGCGTTAACGCTTTCGTCCTCTTTCCCCAAAATCGCGGCATGCTCGGCGTAAGATGCCATGCCTTTTAATCCGTACAGCAGCAATTCCCGTAGACTGCGGATATCCTCATCGACACCGTAGGTAATAATCCCCAGCGTTTTACCCTGCGCAAGCAGTTCTTCCAGACTAGATGCCGGCTTCCATTCGGCAATCGCCGGTAATTTTTCAGTAAATTCTTTGTTGTTCTTATTTTTATACGCCGCCAGAAGCAAGGTTTTTATTTTGCGCTTAACCACCGCAGAAGTATCAATGATCGCCCGCAAACGCTGCGGGTCAAAATCCACATTGGTCACCGTGGAAAACAATCCCTCCCGGACAAAACGATCCGTCTCGGGGTCGCGCACTCCCAACGCATACGCCCGCTCCGCGTAAACCGCAATCCCTTTCAGGCTGTGGATCAGCACATCCTGCAATACCGCGGTTTCCTCCGTCTTCCCGCATACCCCCTGAATCGTACACCCGGTCCCCTTCGCCGTCTGCTCACACTGCCGGCATAACATTGACATAGCACCCTCGCTTTTTAACGGTTACTCTCGGATAACATTGATTACCAATAGTTACTTTTTACGTCCGGTTTTTCTTCCGGCCTCCATCCGGATTTGTTCTTCCCTCTACTCTTTGCGCTCCGCTTTTTCCGGAATAATTTCTCCTTTTAAAGATATCGTATGATCCTGAATAACGATATCCTTTCCCGCTTTTTTCAACGCCGCGTTCACAATATTCATTGTCCCGAAACAGCACGGAACCTCCATATGGACGACACTAATCGACTTAATCGTATTAGATTGGATGATCCGCGCCATTTTTTCCACATACTCTTCATAGGCGTTATCCAGCTTTGGACAAAACACCACCAGCACTTTACCGGCCAGAAAACGCTGATGGAATTCCGCGTAGGCAAACGGAACGCAATCGGCGGCAATCACCAGGTCCGCGTCCTGAAAACAGGCGGCCTGCGGATTCACCAGTTTCAATTGTACCGGCCACTGGCTTAACTCGGAAGCGCTTTCAGCCGCCGGATTGTCCGAAACCGGCTTCCTATCCCGCAGGTCAACACTCTTCATTCCGGGACATCCGCTATGCTCAGGCTCAGGATCATTCCTTGATGTCGCGGGAAGAGGGATGCCGTGTTTTTTCAAATAATCTATCGCCTGACGCT
>JAQULA010000259.1 GCA_028718845.1 Candidatus Omnitrophota bacterium | reverse complement strand
GCGATACCGGCAGCGGCATAGAGAAAAGCCATCTGGAAAAGATCTGCGAGCCGTTTTTTTCCACCAAGGTTCGCGGTATCGGTCTGGGGTTGGCCATTGCTAAAGAGATAATCGAAAATCATAACGGTACTTTGACGATTGAAAGCCGGGTGGGAAAAGGAACGACCGTGATCCTTCGGTTTCCGATCCCCTCAGCGGAATAAAAAAATAAAACCCCGTTGTCGAGGGAAGCATAATGGAAGAGACGAACGCTCCAGCGAAAATTTTACTTGTTGATGACGAGCCGGTAATCCGGGAAACGCTTTGCGCGATTTTAAAAGAAGACGGATACCAGGTGCTTACCGCCAGTACCGGTAGAGAAGCGATCAGTGTGGGCCGGGAAGAATTCTTTGACGTGGCGATCATTGATTTGAAACTACCGGACGTGGAAGGTACTTATGTACTGCACTGCATTAAAGAAACCAATCCGACTATCTGCTCGATCCTGATTACCGCTTATCCTACGACGGAATCGGCGATCCGGGCAATCCAGGAAGAAGCCTACGAATATATCACCAAGCCGTTTGATATCAGCCATGTTAAGCTGGTCATTAAACGGGGCTTGGAGGAACGTAAACTCGAGTATGAAAATAATCTCCTGCTGTCGAACCTGAAGAGTGAAAAGGAAAAGCTGGAAACCATGCTGCAAATCGGCCGCGCGATGAGTTCGATCCTGAACCTTGAGGAATTGGCCAGGTTTATCGTGACCAAGATAACCGATGTCTTACGCGCGCGGGTCTGCTCGCTGATGCTTATCGATGACGATGATGCTCTGGTGATCAAAGCGGCGGTCGGGCTGGAACCGGGCGTGGTAAAAGATACCCGGATGAAACTGGGCCAGCCGATCAGCGGGTGGGTGGCCCAGCAGGGCGACCCGGTGCGGGTGACCGACATAGAAAAAGATATGCAATTCGGGCGTACCAGCCTGCCGAAATATGAAACCAAGTCATTGTTGTGTATCCCGCTTAAAATTAAAGACCGGATCCTCGGGGTTATCAATGTGGCCGACAAGTCCGGCCCGGGGAAAAATAATGTTTTCAGCGAAGAAGATCTTGGGTTCCTGGGAATTATTTGTAATTACGCGGCGATTGCCGTCGAAAACGCGTTATTGTACGGAGAAGTCAAGAATCTGGCGATTACCGACGGATTGACCACTTTATTCAATCACCAGTATTTTCAAACCCATCTAAGCGTGGAAGTGGCGCGTGTCCAGCGTTACGCGCATCCGTTGTCGTTGATTATGTTCGATATCGATTCATTTAAAGCGTTCAACGATACCTATGGACATCCGATGGGAGACGGGGTTTTGAGCCAGATCGCCAAGATCGTGAAAAAGAACGTTCGTCAGGTTGATATCGCCTGCCGCTACGGCGGGGAAGAATTCGCCATTATTCTGCCGGAGACGAAGCTTAACGAAGCGGTTGTGGTCGCGGAAAAGATCCGGAAATCGGTCGAGGAGGTCGCGTTCGTGACCGGGCAAAATACAACCAAGAAAAAAATGACCATCAGCGGCGGGGTCGCCCAGCTTGCTTCGGGAATGACCAAAGAAGATTTAGTGCGTGCGGCGGACAATTCATTATACGAAGCCAAGAGTAGCGGAAAGAATAAAATTTGCGTCCATTCCGTTTAAGCCACCTGCCCGGCCGGTTTGAAACATTGCGTTGTTATCCACCGGAGGTGTTTTTTGTCCGGGCGGTTCCCGCCGCGTTGCCGGATAACCGGGCCTAAAGTCAGAGCGGATTATTATGGAGACAATACAACAGCGGATCGTTCAATGCCGGCGGCGGGTGGAGGAATCCGCCGCCCGCGGCGGGCGTTCTGCCTCCGATATCACCATTGTTTGCGTTACCAAACAGGCGGAATCAGCCGAAGTCGCGGCGGCAATTCAGGCCGGGATTTCGGATGTCGGAGAAAACCGGGTGCAGGAAGCGGAAAAGAAATACCGGGAGCTGCGATCGATATTGGACCCGGAGGATTTTCAACGTATCCGCTGGCATCTTATCGGGCATTTGCAATCGAATAAAGCGGCTAAGGCGGCGCGTTTGTTCAACATGATTCAATCGGTTGATAGCCGGGATATTGCCGGGCGCATCAATTCGAGTGCGGCGGCAACCGGAGAAAATACTCCGCGGGATGTCCTGGTACAGGTCAATATTTCCGGGGAAGAATCCAAGTTTGGGGTATCCTGGAACGCGGTCGAACCTTTAATCCGGGAAATTATGCCGCTGCCGTTTATCCGTGTGCGCGGTTTAATGGGGATTGGCCCCCTGGCCGAAGATCCGGCCGCGAAACGGGCGTGTTTTCGCCGGTTGCGGGAAGTTTTCGACCGGATCAATCGGGACTGTTTTCAAGATGGCATGCCGCTGCTGAGCGTATTATCCATGGGCATGAGCGATGATTATGAAATCGCCGTCGAAGAAGGGGCAACCATGATTCGCCTCGGCAGGGTAATTTTCGGAGGATAACATGAAAAAGAATTCGGTTGGGATTATCGGAGCGGGCAATATGGGTGAGGCGATCATCCGCGGAATAAGCGGCCGGGCGGAGTTTTCCGTGTCGGTGTATGACAACAATTCCGACCGGTTGAACCGGATAATTCGCCGCTACCGGGTTAAAAAAATAGCACTGGACGAAATGGCAAAACAGTGTCATAGTATTGTTATTTGTGTTAAGCCGCAGGACATCG
>JAQULA010000258.1 GCA_028718845.1 Candidatus Omnitrophota bacterium | reverse complement strand
GTCGGAGACTTGACCGGGTTCATCGCGGCAACCTACAAGAGGGGAATCCCCTATATTCAGATCCCCACGACGCTCTTGGCGCAGGTTGACTCCGCGATCGGCGGCAAGACCGCGATCGATTTGCCGGCGGGAAAAAATCTTCTCGGCGCATTTTATCAGCCGCGTATGGTCTATAGCGATATCAATGTCCTGAAGAGCCTGCCCCGGAGGCATATTAAAAGCGGGCTGGCCGAAGTGGTAAAATACGGGGTGATTTTTGATAAAAATCTTTTTGAATATCTGGAAAAAAATCATGCCGATTTATTGGAAGGAAACCCGGACTGCCTTAGCCATGTTATCGCCGCGGCCAGCCGCATAAAAGCGCATGTTGTTTCCGTAGATGAACATGAAACCACCGGTTTTCGGACTATTCTAAATTTCGGCCATACCATCGGACATGCCGTCGAAACCGCGACCGGATACACCCGGTTGGCCCATGGCGAAGCAATCAGCATCGGAATGGCCTGCGCCGCGGATATTGCCGTTGAACTGGGGTTATTCGCCCCTGAGAGCTTCGCCAGGCTCATTTCACTGCTGGAACGGCTCCAACTGCCGGTACAAGCGAAGGAAATCGATCTCAGGGCCGTTTTCAGCGCTTTTTACCGGGATAAAAAGTTCATCCGGGGCGCCATACGCATGGTGTTACCGACAAAAATCGGGCATGTTATCGTCACCGAAAACATCCCCTGGACAATAGTTAATAACGCAATTAAAAAACGGGTGAATAATTATGGACATTAAGATCAGGAAATTCCGGATACAGGACCAGGCTCAGGTATACAAGCTGATTATGACCGTACTGCAAAATGAATTTTCGCTGGCAAAAGAAACCTATTCCGATTTCGACCTGAATAACATTACCAAATCATACGGCGGAAAACGCGATCTATTTCTGGTCGCGGCAATCGGCAACACGGTCATCGGAACGATCGCGGTCAAAGAGGACGATAATAATACCGCGCTGCTGCGCCGGATATTTGTTTCCCGCGAATTCCGGGGAATCGGGTTGGGAAAAAAACTGATCATCAAAGCCATTGAGTTCTGTGAAAAAAAACATTACCGGGTAATCAATTTCTGTTCCACCGATAAAATGGCTACGGCCAATATACTGTGCCGGAAAAACGGATTCCAAAGACGCGCCTGCATGTCTCTGGGGCCGGTAAAACTGCTTAAATTCACCCGCCGGCTGCGCGTAAACGACCGCGCTTAACCCGGTACGGTGGGCCGCCTCGCATAAAAACAACCGACAGAATCATTCAGTTTGAGCGGAATTCATTCACTTTGATTTCATTCCGCCGCGGAGCCTGGCATGAAAAAAATTTCCGAACGAATTACCCATAAAGGCCGCTGGCTGCAAATCAAGGAATTGCATTATAAAAACAGAACCGGGGAAGATGTAACCTGGGAAAGCATTGAGCGCGTCAAAACCAAAAAAGTGCTGGTCATTATTGCCACATTAATGCCGTCCCGGCGCTATGTGTTGATCAAGCAATTTCGCCATCCTATAAATTCCTGCATTATCGGTTTTCCCGCGGGCATTGCTTATACCAATGATGCCGCAGCCGAGGCCTTAAAAGAGTTACGCGAAGAAACCGGCTATCGCGGAACCGTTACCGCCATAAGCCCGGAACTGGCGCTTAACCCGGCCCTGACCAATGAATTGGTTCAGATTGTTTCGGTCATTATTGATGAACATGACCCGCATAATACCGCGCCGGTCCAAAAACTTGAGCCTGAAGAAGAAATCGAAGTCATGCTGGCGCCGAAAAAAAGCATCCGGAATTTCCTAATTAAACAAAGGAAAAACGGAGTGCAAATCGGGGTATCGCTGTGGTATTTATTTGTCCTGTCAGCAACCGAAGAGATCCCGGCAAAACCCTCCGAACCCGCGCAAAAGAAGAGAGCCGCCGGAAGAAAATATTCAGCGCGCTCCGCAAAGTAAAATTCCAAAACATAGTTATCCACAGAGAATGCAACAATCTACGTAAGTCCTAGCACTGCAAAGGTTTATATAAATAGTTACCCCCATGAATAAGTTAACATAAGATATATTATAGGAAGTTGAATAAGAGTGGGAAATTGCCTGCAAATCCGGCTTATAAAGGGTTTGCCCGGTGAAATACCCGGGGGCTTTGTATGTGCGGTGGCGATGCGGATCGACAACGGCGATTTGTGCGGCGTCCATCGTTTTATACGTGCGGTGTCCGGAAATAAATACAACAAAAACACCCCGGTCGGCAATATGCCTCCGGGGGTGCCAATGTTCTACGCTTCTCATCATATAGCGAGGTTAGTCAGCCTGGATAGTTTAAGGCCTAAACGCGCGGAAAAAATCCGGTGAGAACAGTTTTACTGTGCCGCGGCATCTACTCCGAGAAAATCCAGCACAATTTTTCGCATATAGGCGGATGGTTCCAAATTGGCTTTATCGGCCCAATTTATTATTTCCTGCCACTGCGCGGAAGTCAACCCGACATTGATATTCTTGGTATAGCGCGCTTTCTTTGACCGAGCGGTTTTCATTGTCTTCATAGCGGTCATCTCCTTGGTTATGGTATTTACTATACCATAAAACAGGCTCCGAGGAAAGAACTTTTTTGCCGGGGGAAACGGCCGCCTTTTTCCCGGCCACATTATGCCGGGATTTAATTTATTGAGCCCATTTTTGCTTTTTTTCCGGCACCGGC
>JAQULA010000257.1 GCA_028718845.1 Candidatus Omnitrophota bacterium | reverse complement strand
AAAAATCGGCAGTACTAATATTATAAAAATTATCGCGAAAACCAAAAGAGCCCAGGAAGCCGTTGAGCTGGCGAACGCGGTTGCCAAGGTATATATCGAAGAAAATCTGTTGAGTAAAACTCTGCATGCGCGCAGTGCCCGTCAATTTATCGAGGAACAGTTGACCGCACTGGAAACACGTTTAAGAGAAAAAGAAGAGAATTTGCGGGACCTTGCGGAAAAAAGCAAGCAGGTCTCGATGGCCGAACCGATTAAGAATAAATTGGCGGAGATGCAATTCAGCTTGAACAGCCTGCTGCAAAAATATACCGAACGTCATCCCAGCGTTATTCAACTGCGGGAACAGATCGCGGATCTGGAACGTCAGGCCGGCGGAATGTCCGGAGAAGGGTTGCAGTATTCCCGCTGGGAACGGGAAGTGGAAGCGGATAAAAAGTTATATTCTTTGCTGAAAGAGAAGCTGGAAGAAGCCCGGATTACCGAGGCCGAGAAGGTCGGCGATATTTCCGTCGTAAATCCGGCGGTTACCGCTGCGGTTATTACCGGAAGGAATAAAAGTTTCGGGATATTTATCAGCGCGATTTTGGGCCTGGTATTGGGATTCGCCTTTGCGCTGGTGTTGGAAAGCCTGGATACGTCGATCGCTACGATCGAGGACGTGGAAGGGATTATGAAAGTGCCGGTGTTAGGGGTGATCCCTTCGGTGGTTTTAGGCGAAGAGGAGCGGTTGAAAAATACGTTTATGACCCAGATGAAACAAAAATTCATGCACCATCCCCGTACCGAGGAAGAAGAACGCTATGTCCGGATGATCCTGCAGTACAATCCGACTTCTCCGGTAGCCGAGGCCTATCGTAATATTCACACGAATCTTAAATTGGACGGTTCAAGAAAGACCGTGCTGATCACCAGTTCCGGGCCGCGCGAAGGCAAAAGCACGGTTTTTACCAATCTCGGACTGGCAATCGCCCAGGCCGGGATGAAAGTGCTGCTGATCTCCTCGGATGTGCGCCGGCCGATTATCGCCAAGACTTTCGGCATTAAACGGGAGCCGGGGTTGACCGAGGTGCTGCTGGGGATGGTATCTTTGGATGATGCGCTGCGTAATATTACCGATTTTATGCTGGGGGAAATGAATTTTGACGAAATACGCGTTACCCCCGGGTTGGATAATATCTGGATATTAACCAGCGGGCAGTTGCCGTTTAATCCGGCGAAAATGCTTGAGTCGAAGGAGCTGGATATCCTGACCGAAGAGATGAAAAAACGTTTCGACCTGATCATCTTCGATTCTCCCCCGGTATTGCCGGTCACCGATGCCAGTCTTTTAGCTTCGAAAATGGATTGTGTTCTTATTATCTATGAGATCGGACGTACCAGCCGCGATGCCCTGTTGCGGACGAAAAACCAGCTGGATGCCGTGGGAGCCAAAATCGCCGGGATTATCCTGAACCAAACCCGCAGTGAAACGGATTCAGACGTGCTTTACCCTTATTATTATAAGTACCGCTATTATCGCGAAGATGCGAAAGAAAAAGTGCGCAAACCCGGAGCGGTTGCGGTTTAGAGTATCCCGTCGTCGGACGGAAAACAGGCAGGGAAGCCTTAAGTATAAGACATGCTGGATAAAAATGGAAATATTAATGCCGGGATCATAATCTTTTTGTTTTTTGTGGCGTTGTTGATCGTTATTTATACGATAAACGTTTCGGTTTCTTTACTGCCGTTTATTATTCTGCTTGCCCCGATTGTTTTTATCATCGCTTTTACCAATACGGAATTCGCTCTTTTTCTGCTTATTTTTTTCATGCTCCTGTCTCCGGAATTCAATGTCGGCGGGGTTAAAGGCCGGGATGTAACCCTGCGCATGGACGATGTGTTTTTGCTGGTTACATTCATCGGCTGGCTGGCGCGAATGGCGGTTAACAAAGAAGTGGGATTCTCAAAGGTAACCCCGATAAATCAGTCGATCGTTATTTACATGTTTGTGTATGTTATCGCGACCTTGTGCGGAATAATCCGCGGAACCGTGCGCTGGCTGGAAAGTGGGTTTTACTTATTCAAATATTTCGAATATTTTCTGCTTTATTTCATGGTTGCCAGTTGTGTGCGCGACCGGCAGCAGATCCGGCGGTTTGTCTATTCGATGCTGGGAGTCGCCTTGATTATCAGCCTGTACGCCTGGTATTTGCATTTTTCCGGGGCAACGCGGGTGAGCGCTCCGTTTGAAGGCCGCGGCGGTGAACCGAATACCCTGGGCGGATACCTGTTACTGATGATAATGGTCAGCACCGGAGTTTTGTTGAATATCCGGTCGTTACGGGAAAAACTGGTCATTGCCGCGGGAATGTGCGTGGCCTTTCCGGCGCTGCTGTTCACGCTTTCCCGCAGTTCCTGGTTTGGGTTTATCCCGGCTTACCTGACATTATTGGTCCTTTCGCGCAAAGGCAAACATATGCTGGTGATCGTGTCGCTGCTGTTTATTTTGTTGTTTTCGGTCATCTTTCCGCGCTATGTCTATGACCGGCTTCAATATACTTTCAATACTCAGACCGAGCGCACGTTATTGGGAAAAAAGGTCACGATGGATGAATCCTCCGCGGCGCGGGTGGATACGTTCAAGGACAGTCTTCAGCACTGGGCTTATTCTCCGGTTATCGGGCATGGGGCGAGCAGCGCCGGTTCGGTGGTGGATAACTACTATATGCGGGTGATGATCGAATCCGGGAT
>JAQULA010000256.1 GCA_028718845.1 Candidatus Omnitrophota bacterium | reverse complement strand
CATACCTCTCCGGTGATCGAAGAGCAGAAACAAATCGTGCTGGAACGGTCGCTTCAGTCGGTGATTAAGGCCGACCGCTACGAAAAAAAAGAAGACGGAATGGATTATTACGAAGCGCTGGATAACTCCGGGGCGGTAATCGGCTGGGGGGTCCCGCTTTCCGGAAAAGGGTATGGCGGTCCGATCCGGTTACTGGTCGGGGTTGATATCACCGGGGTGATCACCGGGGTGAAGGTGCTGGGCCATTCGGAAACGCCGGGCTTGGGTTCGAAGATCAATGAAAAAGGGTATAAGCAGACCGAACCGGCTTTTTTACGGCAATTCAACGGGAAAAAAAATCAGGATATTGTGTTGATCAAGGGTCCAACCGATAGCAATATCCAGGCGATTACCGGCGCAACCATATCTTCGCGGGCGGTGGTGGAGAGCGTGCGCAAAGGGGTTGAGGAATTTTTAGCCGCCAGGAAGGAACGGCCGTGAAGCTTTATCCGGTTTATCTGAAACTCGATGCGGTCTCCTGTCTGGTTGTCGGCGGCGGTATGGTGGCTTGGCGTAAAGTCCAGGCATTGCTGCTGAGCGGGGCGCGGGTTACGGTGGTAAGTCCCGGGGTTTGCGGCGGACTGCGCTTACTTATAAGGAAGCAGCGTGTTTGCTACGAAAACTCGGCTTATCAAAAAAAATTTTTAGCGGGGAAGTTCCTGGTTATCGCGGCCACGGACCATCCGGAGGTCAATGAGCGGATCGCGCGCGATGCCGGACAGCGGGGCATGCCGGTAAATGTGGTGGATTATCCGGCGCTTTGTAATTTTTATGTGCCTTCGGTTATGCGTAAAAACGGGATCATGGTCTCGATCTCGACCCAGGGGGCGTTTCCCGGACTGGCAAAAAAACTGCGGCAGGAATTCCAGCCGGTTATCGGTATTTACGCGAAACATTTACGAAGGCTGGCGTTGTTGCGCAACGAAATTAAACGGGAAATCAAAGACCTGCGGGTGCGGAAAAGAATGCTGGAGTGTTTACTCGATCCGGAAGTTATCGCCCTGATCGATAAAAAAAGAATAAGGACGTTGTCCGATTTAATAGCGCATCGAACGATTCGTTGAGTGGGGGAGGATGTATGTATACGGTATTGTTTTTCGGAGCATTGCTGTCGTATTTTGTCGGCGCGGTTATTTTTGTAATTTTTTCGACCAATAAACATCCCGGTGCCGGACGCGTGGCGGTCGGGGCTACCTTATTCGGATTTATCAGTCATACGGCCTCGCTGATCCTGAGGGCGGTGATCTCCGGATTTCCGCCGATGTCCAATCTCTACGAATCGATGACCTTGTTTGCCTGGGCGGTGGTGTTGGCTTTTCTGGTCATCGAATACAAAGTTCATATTACCGTTATCGGCGCGTTTGTCATGCCGGTGGCATTTTTAATTACCGGGTACGCTTCACTGCTGGACAGCACGGTAAGGCCGTTGATGCCGGCATTGCAGAGTTATTGGCTGTTTATCCATGTGATGAGTTGTTTTATCAGCTATGCTTGTTTTGCCTGTGCGTTTTGTCTGGGGATTATGTATCTTTTCCAGGAACGCCAGGTCAAGTCAAAACACATCGGGAAGATCTTCGAACGACTTCCTTCCCTGGATGTTATGGACCGGATTAATTATAATACGGTATTGCTGGGATTTGTGCTTTTGACCGCCGGGATTGTTACCGGATCGATCTGGGCTCAGCAGGCCTGGGGAAACTGGTGGAGCTGGGATCCGAAGGAGACCTGGTCGTTTATTACCTGGCTGGTTTACGCGGCCTATCTGCATTCACGGTTTAACGCGGGATGGCGCGGCCGCCGGACTGCGGTTATGTCAATCATCGGTTTTTTATCGGTTTTATTCACCTATCTGGGAGTGAGTTTCCTGCTGCCCGGGTTGCATTCTTATTTTTAAACTATGGATATAGAAATTATCGGAGTTAATCATCGTACGGCACCGATCGCATTACGGGAAAAACTTACCTTTCCGAAAAGCGGGCTGATCGAAGCATTGACCGGATTAAAAAAAGAATCGGCGATCCGGGAGGGCGTGATCCTGTCAACCTGCAACCGCGTGGAAATTTACGCGCTGGGGAGCGGAGCGGATAATGTTAACCGCTCGGTGGAAAATTTTATCGAGGCATATCACCGGGTGCCCGGACGGGAATTTCGCGAGCATCTTTATGCATTCCGCGGAATTGCCGCGGTAAAGCACCTGTTCCGGGTCAGCAGTTCCCTGGATTCTCAGGTGCTGGGAGAAAATCAGATCCTGGGACAGGTCAAGGAAGCGTATCTCAAAGCGCGCGAAGCCGGGACCGTTTCGCGGATTTTTACCTGTTTATTCGAAGAAGCGCTTAAAATCGGCAAGCGTGCGCGTACTCAAACCCAAATCGGCTGCGGTGCGGTTTCGGTAAGCACGGCGGCGGTGGAAATGGCCAAAAAAATATTCGAGGACTTGTCCCGCAAAAAAATCCTCATTATCGGAGCGGGGAAAATCGGCGAACTCTCGGCGAAACATTTTCACAGCAAAGGCGCTTCGATGGTGCTGGTCGCCAACCGGACATTTTCAAAAGCCCAGAAACTGGCGGAAACGCTGAACGGAACGGCGATTCCGTTTGAAAAATTTTCCGAAGCGCTGTGCGAAGCGGATATCGTGCTCAGCTCGGTGAGTTCGCCGCATATGCTGGTTTCCCGGGAGATGGTCCGGCAGTTGATCGTT
>JAQULA010000255.1 GCA_028718845.1 Candidatus Omnitrophota bacterium | reverse complement strand
AAATTTTTCGGATTCAGCGACTGAGCTCCGTCGGACGCGGCCTGTTCCGGGTGCGTATGCACTTCCACAATCAACCCGTCGCCGCCGGCGGCAATCGCCGCTTTACTCGCCGGGATCACCAGCCCCCATTTACCGGTGGCATGGCTGGGGTCGACGATGATCGGCAGGTGGCTGAGCATTTTTATCGCCGGGACCGCGTTAATATCCAGGGTATTGCGGGTAAAATCCTCAAACGTGCGGATACCCCGTTCGCAGAGAATAATATTCAGATTGCCCTCGCTGGCAATATATTCGGCACTCATGAGAAATTCCTTGATCGTGGACATCATTCCGCGTTTGAGCAGTACCGTTTTTTTGGTCTTGCCCACCTCGCGCAGCAGGTTAAAATTCTGCATATTGCGCGCGCCGATCTGCATAATATCGACATAGCGCGCCACTAAATCCACATCCCGCGGATCCATAACTTCGGTAACGCTGAGCATGCCCAGTTCGTCACAAACCTGCTTCATCATTTTCAGTCCCTCTTCCCCCAAACCCTGGAAAGAGTACGGCGATGTCCTGGGTTTAAACGCCCCGCCGCGCAATATCGTCGCGCCGCTTTGCTTGACCGCAACGGCGATATCGCGCAAGGTCTGCAGATTTTCGATCGCGCACGGCCCGGCCATAACCGTAATTTTCTTACCGCCGATACCGACATTTTTGACCGTGATCACCGAATCATCCGGTTTAAATTCCCGCGATACCAGCTTATACGGGGCCAATACCGGGATAACCCGCTCCACCCCGGCAAACGCTTCCAGCGGGGTTACCCGCAGAATATCCTCTTCACCGATAACTCCGATAATCGAGCGTTCCACTCCGTCGGAAACCATGGTTTTCAGCCCAAGGGAATGGATCTTATCGATAAGGTTCTTTTTCTCTTCCGCGGTTGTTTTCGGTTTCAGGACTATAATCACCGGTTACGCTCCTTTTTTGGAAAATAATATCGTCTTCAGCGCTTTCACGAACAACTGGTTCTCTTTTTTTGTGCCGATGGTCACCCGCAGGAAATTCGGCAGTCCCCACGCGGTCATCTCCCGGACAATGATCCCCCTGCGCAGCAATTTCTCGTACACGGCCGCGCTTTCCGGTCCGATATTTATTAGAATAAAATTGGTCACGCTCGGGACAAAAAACAGGTCCATCGCCTTTAATTCAGCGTAAATATATTTCCGCCCGTCACTCACCAGTCGTCTCGACTTTTCGACATGGCGGGTATCAGTCAGCGCCGCTTCCGCGGCAACCTGGGCAAGCTGATTCACGTTGAACGGATCCCGCACCTGATTCATATAAGCGATGATTTCCCGGCTCCCGGCCGCCCAGCCGACGCGCAATCCGCACAATCCGTACGCCTTGGAAAACGTCCGGCAAACAATCACGTTCCCCCGGTTCAAGTAACGCAGGCAATCGCCGTAATCACAGGCTTCGACATATTCAAAGTAGGCCTCATCAAAAATCACAATCACGTTATCGGGCAGGTCTTTCAGGAACTGCTCGACTTCCTTCCGGGTCACGTAACTGCCGGTCGGATTATCCGGGTTGGCGATAAACACCAGCTTTGTCCGGGAGGTGATTTTTGCTTTCATCGCCGCCAAATCGTAGCGAAACGCCTTCAGCGGCACGCTGACCACTCGCGCCTCGAAAAGCTGCGCGTCAAGTTTGTACATCAAAAATGTCGGCTCGGCGACAATGACCTCATCCCCCGGCTCGATAAACGCCAGCATCGCCAGCACGAACAACTCATCCGAGCCGTTGCCGATAATAATATTTTCCGGACGCAAGCGGTACTTTTTGGCCAAAGCCTTTTTAAGATAAAAGCAATTTCCGTCCGGATAACGGTTAATACCCGGCAACGCCTTTTTGATCGCCTGCATCGCTTTCGGCGACGGCCCCAGCGCGTTCTCGTTCGAGGCCATCTTATAAACGGTCTTCAAATCCAATTCCCGTTTCACTTCTTCGATCGGTTTGCCGGGTTTATACGGCTTGATTGTCAGCACGCATTCCCGGACCAACTCTTTCACGTTCATACATTACTCCTACCTGCTCTGCGGGTATGACCCCAAAATTTTCAAAAAGTGACACTTCTTTTCCAGCTTGGCCAGCGCCTTTTCCAAACGCGGTTCGCTGACATGGCCCTGCATATCGACAAAGAAATAATAATCCCAGGCCTTGCGCTTCGACGGACGCGATTCAATTTTGGTTAAATTGATTTTCGCGGATTTAAACGAAAGCAGCATATCATGCAGCGCGCCGACCCGGTCTTTCACGGAAAACACGATCGATGTTTTATCCCGGCCGGTTTTGCCGGCTTCTTTCCTGCCGATCACCAGAAACCGGGTCATGTTATGCGGACTGTCCTCGATCGAAGCGGCGACAATATTCAATTTATACATCTCCGCCGCCACACTGCTGGCAATCGCCGCCGCGCCTTCTTCACTGGCGGCAATTTCCGACGCCCGGGTCGTGCTGGATACTTCAATCAATTCGCGGTTGGGCACATGCCCTTCCAGCCAGGAGCGGCATTGGCCGAACACCATCGGATTGCTGTAAATCCGTTTAATTTTTTCCAACGGACATTTGGCCAGCAGATTATGCGAAATATCCAATAAAATTTCCGAGCAGATCTTCAGGTCGGAATCCACCAGCATATCCAGGGTATGATTCACCGCGCCTTCAATGGAATTTTCCACCGGCACCACCCCGTAATCGCAATTG
>JAQULA010000254.1 GCA_028718845.1 Candidatus Omnitrophota bacterium | reverse complement strand
AAACCAGCCACACTTCCGGCAATGAAGAGAACAATCCGTTTTCGACGAACCGGTCGAGCTGTTCTTTATTTCCGGCGATGATCAGATTATATCCCTTCCCGTTATAAACGATTCCGCCTTCAACCAGCTTATATCCGATTTCCCTGCGGATCTCCAGGCTGAACTCACCCCGGCTGTCCGCGTTTTTCTCCCAATAATACGCCAGGACCAGCGTTTCCGGACAGGAGTTGATCACTATATTAACCTCGGCCGATGCCGCCGCGTCGCGGCCGATAATTTGAACCGCCCGGTCATAACGCGGTTTTTGATCCTGAGCGTAATAATGGATTAAATTCGGAAAATTCAGCGAAATAATGAGCGCGACCAGAGCGATACGCGGCAGCCGTCTTTTAAACCGCGCGATCCCCGCTCCGGCAAGGATCAAAAATCCCGGCACGATAAATATAAGATAACGTTCCGAAAAAAGAGGAAACGCGACCCAGGAAACCAGCAGAATAGCCGCCAAAGGCAGCAGTACCCATGACAATAAAAAAAAATGCTTGGTTTTTTTTAAATCGATTCCCCCCAGGCTCAGGACGCACAGAATTAAAAAAACATACATTTGTCCGGCCTGAGAAAAAGATATCGCCATATCCGGGTCCCGGGCGGCGCCGAAATATATCCCGCTGCAAACGATAGTCTTAAACGCCGCGGCAAGAGACCTCCCGCTCACCGGCATAATCCAGCCCAATCCCCATAAGGGCATCGTCTCTTTCATCTTGATCAGGGCCGCCCCGAACGGAACCGCCCAGACCAGGAAACCGGCCATTACCGCGCCTTGAGTAATGATCCATTGTTTCGGGTTATGTTTCCGGAAACAAAAAAACACCAGGTTATGGATCATCAGCATTAAAACACTCCATTGCACCGTATATAAACATAAAACCGCGCTGATGCCGTAAAACACGTACAATTTATTCGAATTTTCTTTTTTTAATATTCTCAAAAGAAAGAAATTCGACCATAAAGTCAAAAACACCCATAAGCTGTAATGCCGCACTTCCTGAGAATAAAATATGTGGAAGGCCGAAACGGCCAGGAGTAACGCGCTGACCTGGCCCACAAACCGGTTAAATATGCTCTTTCCGATCCGGTAAGTCAGGTATACGCTCGCTATTCCCAATATCGCCGACGGAAAACGCAGCCAAAACTCCGCCAGGCCGGATATCCGGACCCAGCAGCGCAATAAAAAATAATACAGCGGAGCGCGAATGAAGCCGAAAAAAAGCTCCGGTAACGGGCGTAAGGCCTGGTCTACGCTGCTTACCTCATCGACCCACAGGCATTCCTGCCCGAGTTGATAAATACGCAGGAACGCGGCTATTACTAAAATAATTCCGGTGAGTAAAGCCTGCTTTTGATCGCTTTTTAAGGATTGTAATGAACCCATTGATTTCCAATAAGGTTTCGAGTAAAATAAGTGAATACAAAAAATTTTAATATAAAAATGAACAATTGTAAAGTTATAAAAACCCGGGTCTATGCTTCACCGGTATTCCTGTTGCTGGCCGGCTGCGTTTTGTGCTCCGGCATCGGGGCTGAACCGGCATCGCGAATAACCGGCGCGGTTTATGACGCCAGTTATCCGGCCGGGGAAAATGTGCCCATCGCCGGGGCCCGCATCGAGTTCCACAATAACGCGGTTTATTCCGACAAAACCGGACACTTCTCGCTCCCTTTCAGCCGGGAAACCGATCCCCGATTGAAGATCACCGCCGATAAATTTCATGCTTACCGGGAAAAATACTCCCGGGCCGAAAACGGCGGTTTTTACCTTATTCCTTCGGACCTTTATAATGATTTCAAACTATTAACCTGGAACCGGACCCCGGTAAATCCGCAAAACCGGCATCGAAAATGGGCCGGCCAGCCGGAATTTTTTATCGTCAAGAACCGGGCCGGAGACGAACAGATAAATTTCCTGACAAATACCCTTAACCAAGACCCGCTGGCTTCGATCACCGGCGGATTATACCATTCGAACCTAAAGATTACGGTGCTGGAACATGACCCCGGATGGACGGCCGAACAAAAATACGGGAAAATGATATTCTATTTTTCCGAGGGGATAATCGAAGGCGGCATTGCCTGTTCTTTCGATACCGATAACGACGGAACGATCGAATACAGCGAAGCGAGTTACGACCGCGGTCAAAAAATGTCCGAAAACATCATCCGGCATGAACTTTCACACATGGTAACCGCCGGAGGACATATAAATTACCGCCAAAGCATCAACAATGAAATTAAGCACCGGCATGGAATAACCGCCCGGGACATCGCGGTTTTAAACTGTATTTATAACAGTCCGCCCGGCCGCAGCAATTAGAATCCCGCCGTTACCCAATCTCGCTAGCGTTTATAGGTGCCCATTAATTGCGCTTTATCCAGCACATGGCCTTCGATCGCCTTGAGCACGGCTTTTCTGGTCATACCGGGAGCGAAGCCCATGAATTTATCCAACGCGTACAGAGTAAAAAAATAACGATGCGGCTTTCCCGGCGGCGGCAGCGGTCCGCCGTAACCAAAGCGGCCGAAATCATTTTTGCCCTGTTTGATCCCCGCCTCCCAGGCCGGAACCAGAGGCACTGCTTCCGGAAGAGAATTCCGGCCGGCCGGGATAGCATAGATCACCCAGTGCACCCAGGTCCCCATCGGCGCATCCGGATCATCGCAGATCAACACAAACTCCTGCGCCGCGGCCGGAGCATCCGAC
>JAQULA010000253.1 GCA_028718845.1 Candidatus Omnitrophota bacterium | reverse complement strand
GGAATAACCCGGCAACGGTCACATCAGGATAAGGCTCACGGCCATTATGGCCATGCCGATGATCACCCCGGCAATCGAGACATGATAGCCCTCGTTTTGACACGATAACGGCAGGAGTTCGTCAAAACTGATGAAAACCATGATCCCGGCAACAAAGGCCAGCGCAAAAGATAAGCTTGTCGCGTTAAGGAACGGCCGCAATAATACAATCGCGATAACCGCGCCGGCCGGCTCGGCAAACCCCGCCAGGAACGAATACCAAAACGCTTTTTTCCGGCTCTTCGTGGCATAAAAAATAGGCATGGCCACGGCAATCCCTTCCGGGATATTATGCAAAGCTATCGCGATGGCCAAAGCGATCCCCAGCTTAATGTTTGCCAGGGCGCTCATGAACACCGCCACTCCTTCCGGAAGATTGTGAATGGCTATGCCCAAAGTGGTAAAAATTCCCGCGGCCATAAGTTTCTTATCATGCGTACCGGTCTTTATCCGTTCCGCGATATATTCATGCGGAATAAAAAAATCGATGAGCATAAACAGAATAATCCCGCCGAAAAACGCGGCATTCCCCTGCACCGGGCCGATATTTTTTATCGCCGCCGGCAGCAGCTCCACGAAAGACACATAGATCATGACCCCGCCGGACAGGCCCAGGGCGAACTGCAGATAACTCCGTTTGAAATCCCGCACCAAAAAGGTAAGCAAACTGCCGGCCACGGTAAAAATCCCGGCCAGGAAACTTAACAACAGCGGCAGCCAGATTTTCGTATTATCCATCTTTTCCCCGGGTTCGCGCTCCCTCGATCAGGTTGCGCATACCTTTTTCGCGAAAGCGACCGTTCTTGCGCGAATTCCCTTTATCCGCTCGATCTCGCCCGACTCGCCGGCATTCGGGACCAAAAGTGATTTAAAACCCATTTCACTGTAATCCGCGATCAGCTTGAACGCCTTTTCCACGATCTTCAGCCCGATATCCTCATACGCGCTGACCATAAGCGCCATGGTTTTACCTTTCATCGGAGAAGAGAAAGTGCCGGCCGCATTATCCCATTTATACAACGAAAACATCCGGTCGATTATAAGCTTAAGCTGCGCGCTGGGCCCGTAAAAATAAAGCGGCGTCGCGAAAACAACCGCGTCGGCCTGCGCCATTTTCTTCAGGACTTCCTTCGCCTCGTCATTGATGACGCACTCATATCGCTTTTTCTTCTGGCATGCCCGGCACGAGGCGCAGCCGTTCACTTTAAAATCAAGCGCTGCGGCGCGGATAACTTCGACTTCGGCCCCCTGCGGGCGCGCGCCCTCGGTAAACCAGGCGACCAGTCTTTCGGTATTGCCGGATTTTTTCGGACTGCCGTTGAGAACCAGGATTGTTTTAGACATAACTCATTTTACCACGAAGCGGCTTATTCACCGGGATAAAAACCGCCGGCGGTCTATTCCTGTCCATATTCACAAATATAGGCCGCTTCCTGTTCCGCTTTTACCTTGAATTTCGACTGGGCGGGAACATCAAAAGACGCCCCCTTTTCAAAATCCTCCCATTCCTCGTACTCCGGTAAATACACCGAAAGCTTGCCTTCAATAACCGTCATGATTTCTTTTGTCTGCGTGTCGAATTCATATTCGCCGGGCTCGATCACGCCCACGGTCTTTTTCCCTTCACTCGAATTAAGCACAAAAGATTTCACCTTCCCGTCAAAATATTCGTTAACCTTGATCATGTTTTTACTCCTTTATCGGTTTATTGTTCCGGCCGCCCATTGCGGCGCGATTCCCCTGACAGCATCCCGGCCTTCATTCCGGGACAACACATTATATCGCAGGCAACGGCAAAAATAAAGTCCCGGAAATAATATTCCCGCGGACAATCCCGAAGCCGGTTATTCCGCCGGCCGGGTTATCTTTTTTCGCGCCGGACACCCCCCCCGGCGCGGACGTAAAAACGAATAAACCGGGAAGACGCCGTTTCCGGCCCGCCCTATATTTCCGCCACGTAAAGGCTTTCGACTTTTTTTCTGGCCCACGGGGTTCGTCTTAAAAAAACCAGACTGGACTTGATGCTGGGGTTTTTGGCAAAGCAGTTTATTTTGATTCTTCGGGACAACTCTTCCCACCCGTATTTTTCAACCAGACGCGACAGGACCATTTCCAGGGTAACGCCGTGAAGCGGGTCTTTATGTTTATTTAACAAGCTCTATCCCTTTATCGGTAATCTTTATCCTGCGCTGTTTGTATAATCTTCCAATCGCTTGTTTAAATACCGTTTTACTTATCTGAAATTTATTTTTTATATCCTCCGGGGAGCTGGCGTCATTAAACCGTAACTTGCCGCCGGCCTTCTCGAGCTGTTCGAGGATTTTATCCGTGGTTGAGAAAACATGCCGGCCTTTATCCGGCTGCAGGGAAACATCGATCTTCCCGTCTTCTCTAACGCATTTTATAAACGCCTTGAGTTTCTGGCCCTTGCGATACTCGGCATAAACTTCATTTTTATAAACCAGTCCGGAATATTCATCATTGATCGCCACTTTTATTCCCAAATCGGTAAAAGCATAAACCTCGGCATCTACTTCCTGCCATTTCGCGAACACATCCGGTCCGACGGTTTCTTTTAAGTTCGAATAATCTTTTTTCATTTTTATTTTCCTGATTTAGGTTTCTTTGCATTAATAATACTCTTGAGTTGATTTAATCGCAAGATAATTCTGGATTCTTTATCTCCGGCTGGTTTTACGCCTAAATATCTTTTATCC
>JAQULA010000252.1 GCA_028718845.1 Candidatus Omnitrophota bacterium | reverse complement strand
GGCCGAACCGGTCGAAACCGCGATCCCCTCCAAATCAAGATAAAGCAGGATCGATTCCCCCTCGACCCCGGGGAAAGAGACATTCAGCGTACCGGACAGACACTGCTGCGGATGACCGTTGATCAGCGCATCCGGAATATTTTTTAGGATCCCCTGTCGCAATGCCGCCTTTAATTTCTCCAGCCGCACTGTTTCCGTCGCCATCTCCGCGGTTCGCATGGCAATAGCCGCGCCCAAGCCGATAATGCCCAGAGTGTTTTCCGTTCCGGCCCGGCGGCCCTGCTCCTGATGTCCGCCGCGGATAAACGGACAAAACGGCATGCCTTTTCTTATATACAGCGCGCCTACCCCTTTGGGCCCGTAAATCTTATGGCCGGAAAACGAAAGAAAGTCCACCCCGAGATCCTGGACATCAACCGGAAGTTTTCCCACCGCCTGCACGGCGTCGGTATGAAAATAGGCGCCGGCGTCATGAACAACACGCGCTATGGCCTTGATATCCTGAATCGTACCGATCTCGTTATTGGCCATCATGACCGAAACCAGCGCGGTCGATTCGGATAGTTTGCGTTTCAACTGATCGATATCCACAATCCCGTAACGGTCGACATCAAGATAGGCTACGGTTACCCCGCGGTCCCCGATGCATTTTGACGCTTCGAGAATACAGGGATGCTCGATTTTTGTCGTGATAATACCGCTGCGGCCATTACGGTTTATGGTGCAATGCGTCGACGCGCAGGCGCAAATATTCAATACTGTATTATTGGCTTCCGACCCGCTGCCGACAAAAATTATTTCTTCCGGCGCGGCATTGATAAAAGCGGCCGCTGTTTCCCGTACCGCTTCCACCCGGCTGCGCGCCCGGCGGCCGAACTCATGCAGACTCGACGGATTACCGAACAGCTCCATCGCTTCGACGATCGCACTTTTCACTTTTGGGTGTAAAGGCGTTGTCGCGTTATGATCCAGGTAAACCTGCCGTATGCTCATTTTCCCTCCAGAGGGAACAAATTTAAACCATTGTTTACGGTTATTTCCCGGTCCCGCAGCGTTCAAATAACCAGGTGGAAAGATACCGTTCTCCGGTATCAGGCAAAAGCGTTACGATTGTTTTTCCGGCCGATTCCGGACGCCGGGCGACCTGTAGCGCCGCCCATACTGCCGCGCCGCCGGAGATACCGGCGAGAATACCTTCTTCGGCAGCCAGACGCCGGGCATAATCCCCGGCATCGGTATCGGTTACCGTCATTACCTCATCAATAACGGCCCGGTTCAAAACCTGAGGAATAAATCCGGCCCCGATCCCTTGGATCTTATGCGGACCGGAATTACCTCCGGATAATACCGGAGAATCCTTCGGTTCGAGCGCGATGATCTTTACCGACGGTTTTTTCTGCTTCAACACTTCTCCGACTCCGGTAATCGTACCGCCGGTGCCTACCCCGGCAATAAAAACATCCACTTTACCGTCGGTATCATCCCAAATTTCCGGCGCGGTAGTCCGGCGATGGATCTCCGGATTAGCCGGATTATTGAATTGCTGCGGCATATAACTATTCGGCGTATCTTTCACCAGCGCCTCGGCCTTTTCGACCGCTCCGCTCATACCCTGCGTCCCGGAGGTCAATACAACCTCTGCCCCGAGTATCGCCAGTAATTTCCGGCGTTCAATACTCATCGTCTCCGGCATGGTTAATATAAGACGGTAACCTTTTGCCGCGCAGACAAACGCCAGAGCGATGCCGGTATTGCCGCTGGTCGGTTCGATAATGACCGATCCTCTATTGAGCAAGCCGTTTTTTTCCGCGGCTTCGATCATGGCCGCGCCGATCCGGTCTTTTACACTGGAAAGCGGGTTGAAAAACTCCAGTTTAACCAGAATCGTTGCGTTCAATCCGGAGCTTAGCTTATTCAGCCGCACCAGAGGCGTATGTCCGATTGTTCGGGGAATATCGTCAAATATCCGGGCCATTGCCGTTTTCCTTTGCCTTACTTGTTTCCGATAACCGCACTTGAACTATCAATTATCTTTCTGCGCAGCCGCCCCTTGCGGGTTAATTCCTTCATCACCGATAATTCCGCTGAAATCATCCGCTGCCGGTTCTTCTTCCGGATCTTCCATCATTTCCGGATCATCCATCATTTCCGGCTCTTCCAGGTACGTATCTTCACTATCGTCGGCAATATCGGAATCCGCGGGGTTGCCCGGCGCATCATCCGATTCCTCGGAAGTTTCCGATTCTTCTATGGTCCCGAACATTTGGGCAGACGCGCCGTTAACATAAACGGCCGATCCGAAAATCACCATGACCGCCAAAATTATAAACCCCATCCGTATCGTTTTCATATCGCTCTCCTTGTTGTTATGCTGTTCGTCCGATAAATCCGGCTAATCGGCATTATCTCCGGCAGGAGATCCGGATTTTAAAGCGCGCGATTCAATCTGCTGCGCCGAAAAGATTTTTTGCGCCGCTCCTCCGGTTGTCGGATATGCCACCACCGCAACCGTTTGCACGGCATCAAGCGCGGCTACAGGGACATTCATCCGCTGAATCGGACCGCGTTGAAAATAAAACCGCTCGCTAACCGGTTTATTATTGTCAACCGTCACTTCGATCTGTTTAACATAATCCTTACGGGGAAGCCGGGTCGGTTTTCTTACTTCCACTATTATTTGTTTATTGCCCGGGTCTTTATATACATTAATATCCTCGGCCGTCAGCGCCCAGGCCGCCGCCGCGTAGAAAAATCCGGCAAGTATTG
>JAQULA010000251.1 GCA_028718845.1 Candidatus Omnitrophota bacterium | reverse complement strand
GTTTCCGCGGTGCTGATCGCGGCATTTTTTCTGCCTGCCGGAGCGCTTTCCGATCAGGTGATTCCCCCGGAACATTCCCCGGCGACAGTTTTTCTTTCTCCGGCGCTGGTGCTGAACGCGTCTTCTTTGACCGGCTGTTTTTCCCGAAGCCCGGCAGGAGATATCGTCCTGCCGCGAACTAAGAACACTCCGGGGAAAGAGGCCCCGGCGGCAACGGCGAGCAAACGGGTTGCCGGAGGATATTTTTATTCGCCGTCCACCGGTCAATATATCAGCCGGACACCGCTGAAGATCGACGCCTCGATCAAAAAAGCGGCGATGGAATTAGGTATTCCCCTGTGGTGGAATGACGACGGCCGCATCGGCAAAATCAGCTTTATCGACGCGCGCCGGCTGTTCGATAAACTGGGCATGCGCCTGATGAGCCCGACTCAGTACTGGCAAATCCTCGCCGATGCCTATGCCTCCGGCGATGAAGCCATGCTTAAGGAACTGCGTTCCCGCGCCTTTGCCGAATGGCTGGACGTTATTTTTATCCGAGAAAACGGCAAATATTTCATGATCGAACATCCCACGATCACGCCGGCAGGAGAGTGGGGCAAGAATACCGACCGCAGCCGCTTCGTCGAGATCGATATGCCCAAAGGCCGCTATGCCTGGTTTACCTTTGACAGCATCAAAAATATCTGGAAGATCATCAATAAAAAATTCGGGTTTCCTTATAAAGAAAGCGTGACCGAAGAACGCGGCAAAACCGGGACCATCTATAAATTCTGGGACATCTATACCGATTTGGTCGATAAAGGGGTTGCCGGCATGCGCGGTTATGTCACCTCTTCCGATACCCCTTCGCTTGACTGCGCCATGCCGCTTACGGTGCAAAGCGCGCCGCTGATCAATATCCGTCCCTGCCGGACGGAGTTGCCGGCAGCTCCGCTGGACGCGGACCTGTTCGATACGCTGCTGTCGTTCATGGACACGTTCGATACCGCGATGAACAGCCGCGATTACCGGGGATTTTACGAGCGTAAGGACGATTTGATCGCGTTCTTATCGCGGCAGATGCCGGAGAGCGCCCGCGAATTGATCCGCTCCGGCCAGGAAAATGTTTTTATCAAAACCCGCGAGAAAGTGACCGATATCCTCGGGTTTCTGCGCATGTACGCTCTCTCGGAAAATGAACCGGCAGTGGCTGCCGCGCTGGAAGCGATCAGCGCTGATTTGTTCGGCGTGTCGGCGTCCGCGGTCAGCGACGAGGAGTTTAGCGGGTTTATTGTTTCCAGCCGGGAACGCCTGCAGGCGGCATTGGACCCGGTCCGTCCGAAAAATATTGTTTTTGTCATGGGGCATAAGAACCCGGATACCGATACGGTCATCAGTTCGCTGTTCGAGGCCTATCGCAATCAGCTGCGCGATCCGGCAACCGTATATATTCCGGTTGTCCAGGGCAGCCGCATCCCCGATGAAGTCCAGGCGCTTCTGCGCGACAAACAGTTATCGGAAGGGATATTCCTCTCCGATGAACCGTTGTACGAGCGGGCTTATGCTTCCGGCCAGGCCAACTGGATCCTGGTCGATCAGAACGTCAGCGAAGTGCAGAAATTCGTTATCTCTATTCTCGATCATCATACCCCGCAGGAAGCCGCTTTGCGCCAGGATGCCGCGAAAACCATCGAGATCATGGGCTCAACCACGGCCATGGTCGTACAGCGGTTCCAGGGCATGGGTATCGACCTGACCGGGGAGCTGGCGCGGATCTGTTACGGCGCGACGCTCATGGATACGGAAAACCGCAGCCGATCGAAGATGACCTTGAAAGACAGTCTGGTCATGGACCGGCTGGCTGCCGCCGCGGGAATGAACGACAGACCGGGATATCCGGTCGCTACGGAATTTTATCAGTCGCTGATGAGCGCGTTATTAGGGATCGCCGATGCGGACTATCTGTTCGAGCGCGATTATAAGGACGATTGGGGCTTCGGCTTTGCCGTGGTAAAAATAAAACATCTTTTCGACCGGCATAGCGGCACGGTGAATAACGCTGATTTTATCCGGCGGCTGCTGGACTTGGCCCGGGAAAGCAATGCCCGGCAGAATCTTCCGCTGACCCTGGTCAAGATCTGCGATTACGAGGACGATAACGAGACTGTTTTCAAGGAACGGATGTATTTTATATTCGGGAACAATGCTTCGGAGGAGTTTAAACGGCAAACCCTGCTTTTATTCCGGACCGTTTTGAATAACGAATTCCGGGATAAATCGATCGCGATCGCCGAGCAGGCGGAGGGCGATGCTGTCCGGTTCGTGGAATGGGACGGAGTTTCCCGCCAGCTTTCCCGGAAAAAGATCGCTCCGGTCCTTCAGCCGGTGGTGCAGGCGTTCAACCGCTATTTTTATTCCGTCGACCTGGGCCTGTACGTGAGCCGGGACTTTCTGAAAATGAACAATGCCCTGCGCGGCGCGGCCCATAAACTCGGCATCGAACTCTCTGCCGATGCCGCCGGTTACGTCAATTATGTCAGCCCCTACGAACTTTATATGCTTATGGATGAATTGGGGTATTCCGTCCTGAGTTTGTCGGATTATGTCCGTGTGCGCAACGAAGCCGCGCATGTGCATGACCGGCAGATGCTCGCTTCCCTGGAATCGCATGATTTTGTCGAGGTTCTGGGCACGGTCGTGCTGGATTACGATCCGGCGGCCGAGCAGGGAACGGTTGTGGATCATCCGCGGGGGACCAGGACAGCGCCGGGAAAATACGAAGTTCGCGGCGAGCGTGACCGGGTGAACATCCCGCGC
>JAQULA010000250.1 GCA_028718845.1 Candidatus Omnitrophota bacterium | reverse complement strand
AAGCAACGGTCGGATTACCGGTCTTCCCTCAAAAACACTGACCGGCCGCATCCCGGCCAAACCGGTAATACCCGTACCGCGCAACAACCGCATCACCACCGTTTCACACTGGTCATCCTTGGTATGAGCCAGCACAATTTTATCGATATTATGGATACTGCAGATATTAAGAAAAAAATTATAGCGCAGCATCCGGCCGGCGTCTTCCAGCGAAATTTTTTTCTCCCGGGCGACACCGGAGGTATTTACCCGGCAGCAAAACAAGGGCAGACCCAGGCGCGACGCGATAGAACGCACAAATGCTTCATCGGCATCGGATTCTTTTCCCCGCAAGCCATGATTCACATGCGCGATAAAAAGATGCAGCGCAAACTCACGCTGCAAAAGCCGCAAAAATTCCAGCAGAAAAACCGAATCCGGACCACCGGAAACACCCACCAGCAAACGATCCTCCCGATCGATCAACCGGCGGATGTCGATATAGTCTCTGATTGTGCGTATAAGCATATTCATCGTATTCCCATAACCATGACCCATTATAATCCTGCTGGCCCCGATAACCGGATAATAAAACAGGGCCTGAAAAATATACCGGATCACACGTATCCGTTTTTTCCAGGCCCTGAGGTTCTCTTGTTCGCCCTATCGCGACAGCTACCCGTTATTTAAACAGGCTATGCGCCAGTACAAATGACGCAAATACGATAGAAACCATGGACATGAGTTTAATCAGAATATTGATCGACGGCCCGGACGTATCCTTAAACGGATCACCAACGGTATCGCCAACAACTCCGGCCTTATGAGCCAAGCTTCCTTTTCCGCCGTAGTTTCCTTCTTCGATATATTTCTTGGCATTATCCCAAGCCCCGCCGGAATTCGCCATCATGACGGCCAGCACAAACCCGCTGACCGTAGCACCGGCCAATAATCCGACCACCGCTTCAACTCCCATCAGCAAACCGGTGAGCACCGGAGCGACAATGGCCAAAATCGAAGGCACGATCATTTCTTTTTGCGCGCCGGCGGTAGCAATCTTAACGCATTCGGCATAATCCGCTTTTGCCTTGCCTTCCATCAACCCCTTTATTTCTTTGAATTGCCGGCGTACTTCCATAACAATCTTCTCGGCAACTCTTCCCACCGCGCCCATGGTCAGCGCGGAAAACAAATACGGCAACATCCCGCCGATGAACAAACCGACCAAAACCTGCGGATTCATCAGGCTGGTTTCCACGGTTTTTCCAAAAATGATCAACTGGTCCCGATACGCGGCAATTAATGCCAAAGCGGTCAATGCCGCCGACCCGATAGCAAAGCCTTTCCCGGTCGCTGCCGTAGTATTTCCCAAGGCATCCAAAGCATCGGTACGCTGACGAACCTCCGGAGGCAGCTTGGCCATTTCCGCGTTGCCGCCGGCATTATCCGCTACCGGACCATAAGCATCGGTAGCCAAGGTAATTCCCAGGGTGCTAAGCATTCCCACCGCGGCAATTCCGATTCCATACAACCCCATATTATAGTTACTCCCGCCGCCGGCCAAATAAAAACTGGCCAGGATCGCCACGCCGACAATAAGCACCGGGAATACCGTTGACAACATTCCTACCGCCATTCCGGTAATAACCACGGTTGCCGGGCCGGTCTGCGCGCTGGCGGCAATACTGCGAGTCGGGTTATATTTATGCGAAGTAAAGTATTCCGTCATCAAACCGATCAGGTTTCCGGCAAGCAATCCGGCAAAAATTGCCCAATATACTCCGATATGCTCCATGCCCAGAGTATATTTTACCAGAAAATAACCGCCGACGGCGATAATAACCGAGCTGGTATAAACACCGGTACGCAATGCCTTCAACAATACATCCTGCCGGGCCTCTTCTCCCGACTGGACAAAAAATGTTCCGATAATCGAGGCCACCACACCTAAGCTAGCCATAACCATGGGTACGGTTATACCGTTGATCCCCAGTCCGGCCGCGGAAGCAAGCGCCATAGTCGCGACAATCGACCCGACATATGATTCATACAAATCCGCACCCATCCCGGCAACATCGCCGACATTGTCACCGACGTTATCGGCAATAACCGCAGGATTGCGCGGATCGTCTTCCGGGATACCCGCCTCAACTTTTCCAACCAGGTCGGCACCGACATCGGCCCCCTTGGTAAAAATACCGCCGCCGACACGGGCAAACAGGGCCATGGAACTTGCGCCCATGCCAAAGGTCAATAAGGTAGACGTAATCGCTCCGATTTTATCCAGATCGTGCGGCAGCGCATGAGTCGAATAATACCAGTTTAAAATCGCATACCAAACGCTCAAATCAAACAACCCTAAACCAACCACCACCAGCCCCATAACCGCGCCGCTGGAAAATGCCACCCGCAGCCCGGCATTCAAACTTTTCGACGCTGCCTGGGCAGTACGGTTGCTGGAACGCGTGGCAATCGACATACCGATAAACCCGGATAATCCCGAAAAAAATCCGCCGCTTAAAAAAGCAAACGGGACAAAGATCACCAAAAACCCCTTTGATACCAGATAAAAAAGGATACAAAAAACAACCACAAAGAACATGCTGATTACCGCATATTGCCGTTTAAGATACGCGCCCGCGCCTTCCCGGACCGCCGCGGCGATTTCCCGCATTGTCTTATTGCCTTCATCCTGCTTAAGAATGAATACCGTAAGAAATCCGGCAAACATCAAAGCCAGACAAGAACCGAGAAACGTTAACAATACCAATAGCCCCTCACTCATATTCGCTCTCCTTGATTGGTTGGGGTGTTCATCGTCGGACAAT
>JAQULA010000249.1 GCA_028718845.1 Candidatus Omnitrophota bacterium | reverse complement strand
AGTCACCCCGGTCGGTTCCGGAAGCAAAACGCTTAAAGATGCAATGAATGAAGCCATGCGCAACTGGGTGACTAATGTGGAAACTACGCATTACATTATCGGCAGCGTTGCCGGGCCGCATCCGTTCCCGATGATGGTCAGGGATTTTCAGTCGGTAATCGGCCGAGAGGCCCGCCGGCAGATCCTGGCCCGGGAAAAAAAACTGCCGGATTATTGCCTTGCCTGTGTCGGCGGAGGAAGCAACGCCATGGGGTTATTTTACCCTTTTTATAACGATTCCCGGGTCCGTTTTGTCGGGGTGGAAGCCGGGGGAGAGGGCTTAGCCACCTCAAAACACGCGGCTAGTTTATGCCGGGGCAGTATCGGAGTCCTCCATGGCAGTAAATCGTATTTACTCCAGGATCCCGACGGACAAATTCGCACGGCGCATTCGATATCCGCGGGATTAGACTATCCCGGAGTCGGACCGGAACATGCCTTTTATAAAGAAAGCGAACGGGCAGCCTATGTCGCGGTCACCGACCGGGAAGCGCTGGCGGCGTTGCGCATGCTTTCCCAGCTGGAAGGGATTATCCCGGCGCTGGAATCAGCGCATGCCGTGGCGTACTTGATAAAAGCGGCAAAAACAATGAAGAAAAACAGCCTGGTGATTGTCTGCCTGTCCGGACGCGGCGACAAAGATATGAACATGTTATCGGAAATGCGGGGATGTCTATGAACAGATTGCAGCAGAAAATGGCCTCGCTTAAAAAGACCGGGAAAAAAGCGTTTATCGCGTATATTACCGCCGGATACCCCGATTTGGACACCACCGAAAAACTGGTTGAAGTTCTGGAGAAAAACGGGGCCGATTGCATCGAACTGGGCATGCCATTTTCCGATCCCATTGCCGACGGGCCGACTATTCAGCGCGCCTCTTTATGCGCCTTAAAGCGGGGGATTACGGTTAAAAAATTCCTGGATCTGGTAACGCGGCTGCGGAAAAAAACCGCCGTTCCCCTGGTAATGATGACCTACTATAATCCGATTTACCATTACGGACTGGAAAAGTTTGCTCATCAGGCCAAAGCCAGCGGGTTGGACGGAGTTATTGTTCCGGATCTGCCGCCGGAGGAAGCCCAGGAATTGCACCGGAACCTGAGCCAACGGGGACTTTCCCAGATATTTTTGGTCTCTCCGGTAACCCGGATAACCCGTATCCGGAAGATTGTACGCATGTCGTCCGGATTTGTTTATTATGTTTCTCTCACCGGAGTTACCGGTGCCCGCGCGGCGCTCCCGCATCAGATTGCCACCCAGCTGCGGACAATCAAACAATGCACGGCACTGCCGGTATGTGTCGGATTCGGCGTGTCTACTCCGGAACAGGTCAAACAGCTCAGCGCTGTCGCCGACGGGGTTATTGTCGGCAGCGCGATTATTACGCATATCGAAAAGCACCGGAATGATCGCGCGCTGTACGATAAAATCGGAACTTATATCGGCGCGATGAATAAACAAACGTACTGATCGCAGGAGCGTAGTATGGCGGATTATAACCAGCTGGGATCGTTATTGGTCCAAAAAAAAATCATAACCGATGAACAGCTTGCCCTCGCACTTAACCGCCAAAAGAAGTCCAATCTGCGCCTGGGAGAAGAGTTGATCCACAGCGGAATCGTAACCGAGGAAAATATCGCCAGTGTTTTAGCCGAAGCAATGGGGATCCCGTTTGTGCGCATTTCAGCGATGACGATCGACGAAGAAATTATCGCAAAAATCCCGGCGCGCTTTGCCACGCATTATAACTTCATGCCGCTGTTCGAACAAAGCGGAGCGTTACATATCGCCGTTAACGACCCGCTCGATTTATACACTTTGGATGAGATCCGGATGCTTATCAAACAGCCGATTTCGGTGGCGATCGCGACATCGTTTGAAATCAATGAAGCGATAAAACGCTACTATGGAGTGGGCGCAAAGACCATGGCCCAGATGGTTGATGATTCCGCGCATCTGGAGATTATTCCCAAACAAAAAAGCGGCGCAGAAACGGCGACAAAAGCCGAAGTAAACGAAGACCCCTCGGTAATAAAATTCATCGACCAGATTATGCAGCAGGCGGTAAAAGAACGGGCAACGGATATCCATATCGAGCCTTACGAAGATACCCTGCGCGTGCGCTACCGTATCGACGGGATGCTATACGATGTCCCGGTTCCGCCGACAATCCATCATTTTTACTCCGCGATTATTATCCGGATAAAAATAATGGCCGATCTGGATATCGCGGAAAAACGGATGCCGCAGGATGGGCGGATCCAGGTACGTTTCGATAATGAAAATTACGATTTGCGTATTTCGATACTGCCTACGGTTTTCGGCGAAGGGATCGAAATCCGCATCTTATCGAGAAAACAGGTTTTCTTTACCATGGAAGATCTGGGCCTGGATCCGGACGGCTTAAAAATCCTTAATACGGCGATAAAACGCCCTCACGGCATTATCCTGGTCACCGGCCCGACCGGCAGCGGAAAGACCACCACGCTATACTCATGTCTGAACCGGATCAATGCCGCGGAACGAAAAATTATTACGATCGAAGACCCGATCGAATACAAACTGCACGGCATAACCCAGATTCAGGTGCGGCCAAAAATAGATCTCACTTTTGCCAACGGCCTGCGTTCCATGCTCCGCCACGATCCGGATATCATGATGGTCGGTGAAATCCGCGACGTCGAGACCGCGGAACTGGCCATCCGGACCGCGCTGACCGGACATCTGGTGTTCAGCACCCTCCATACCAATGACGCGCCGGGGGCAATGGCCCGGTTATTGGACATGGGTATCGAACCGTATTTAGTAG
>JAQULA010000248.1 GCA_028718845.1 Candidatus Omnitrophota bacterium | reverse complement strand
TCCATCCGGAACGAAGCACCGCATTGACCGCGTCAATGTCCGCTTCGCTGATCGAAGGCCTTGAAAATGGCAAAAAGTCAGGACGCATCTGGGATTATCCTACCCGGTTGGTTCTTTTTATACCCGGACATCGAAATTTCATTCTGAGTCAACAATAATAGTACCGCAGGCAGTATGAAGCGGTTAGCGCGTATATAATTTCGTCACTTTCCGTAACGAACGCTGGACCTCTTTTTCCTTGATCTTTTCCCGCTGGTCATACAAATGCCGGCCGCGCGCCAACGCCAGTTCCACTTTTACTCTGCCGGTATTATTGAAATAAAGACTTAACGCAATCAGAGTAAACCCTTTTTGCGCCATTTTTCCGACCAGCTTATTTATCTGCGCTTTGTGCAGCAACAGCTTTCGCACCCGCCGCGGATCTACATTATTATAAGTTGCCTTATCGTATGGACTTACATATAAATTATGCAGAAAAACCTCGCCGCGCTCCATCCGGGCGAAACTGTCTTTTATGTCAACTTTGTTTAATCGCAACGACTTAACTTCCGTACCCTTTAATTCCAGCCCGGCTTCGACCTTCTCAATAATATCATACGCATGGGCGGCTTTCTTGTTCGTCGCGATAAGCTTATTTTCCATAGGCGATAATTATAACATATCCGGGGGGTAAATTCAATTATCCGAACCGGCGGCAAAAAATCGAAGGCCACCGCACTTTAACTGAAAACTTCAGGATTTTGTTTGCAATCCAAGGATTGAAGTACGTAGGATGCAGCGTTCTTGTGACTTGTGACTTACGTCCGATATCAGAGCCCGCGGCGTTTTACTCCACCTGCTGCGCCAGCATTTTTATATTTTCAAGCCCGCGGGCGACCCGGTCATCCCTAGTTCCCAACGCCAGAAGCACCGACCAGATCACCGAATTACGCATATAATAATCGCCGAACCCGTAACTGCCGTCCTTGCTGATGAGCACATCCGGCTGATTCCAGGGGTTGCGATTCTTAAGCGACAGGGTCTCCCAGACTTTTTTAGTTAATTTCAGCCCTTCTTTGACGAATCCTTCATAAATTGCCAATGCGGCAAAGGAATAACACACCCCCGGCCAGATATTCTGGGAATGATACGACTCTTCATCCCGTTTACCGTTTGCGAAAACGGAATTCGTCGCGCCGAATAACGAATCACGGTCATTTAACGCGAAAACCGATTTGATCGCACTACGGACATTCTCTTCCGGAAGCATCCGTCCCAGTCCGAGCACATAGGCGTACCATTGCCCGGCAAGTTGGGACACCATGCACGAATCATAGTTCCGATCCCGGCTTTTCGCGGTAATGTAATAAGTGCCGTTCCAGAGTTTTTCCTCAAAACTCTTCTTGCCTTTCATGAATAACTGTATGCATTTTTGGGCCGTTTTCGGATCATTAAGCAATTCGGCGATACTCTTTGTCGCCAGCAGACTCACCAGGAATAGGCCGCCGACATAGGAATTGGCCCCCCGGAAATCCCAGGTGTCGAACGTCGTATCGAACCCTTCGGTGTCCGGCAATCCGTCCCCGTCGGCATCAAGCGTCAGCGTGAACGCCAGCGCGCGTTTTACCGCCGGATACATCTCCCGTAAAAATTTCACATCGTATGTTCCGTGATAAGCGCGGTAAACCATCAGAATAAATTTACTGTTGAGATCCTTCCAGAGGGGAAGCGTCGTCCCGTTCGATGGCAGATCGATCCGCTCAAAACCGATGTCATGCGGCACATAACCAGAAGGCCGGATATTTTTCTTGAACAAGCAAAGCGCTTTTTTATCCAAAGCCGGAAATAACAACCCGATAGCCACGGAAGCGTAAAAATAAACATCCAAGGTCCCCATCAGCGGACAGATCAATGGCGCCTCATACATCGTAAATTCGGCGTTGCGGGTAAACCAGCTGGAAGAAAACAACGTGTACAGATTGTTCATCAAGGCGTCGGCAAGCCACGGTTCGAGCCCCATACCGGAAAGCACTGCCGGAACCTGTTCGGTTTTCTTCTGCAACACGCTTTTATTCTTGGCAACATACACGGCAACATCGCGGCTTTTTTTAAAATTTCTCTCGTAAAAATGCCCCTGGAAATGCCGCGGAAAATGCCAGGCGTGAATAAACGGTATTTTTTTGAACTGCTGCGGATGCAGTTTGAACGTAACCGCCAGCGCCCCGCCCAATTCCACGCTCTGGCTTTCCACTGGATGTTTCATCGGAGTATTCGCCAGCCGTCCGTGTTGTTTAAGCTGATCGAAAGCGTCCAGGCCGACATACGGCTCAAAATAAAAATTTCTTGTCTGCATGTTCCATCCGGACAGATAACTTATCTGCCCCGCATCAAGCGGAGCGGCAATGACCATATTCCCGGCTAGGGGGTCATGCGTCAAGGGCTTAACATGGGTAAACTCGAGAACGGCCAGCTTACCTTCTTTTTTAAAGACATTCAACCGGCCTACGGAATTCTTACTGATCAGGTTGCGGCCGCACATCATAATCGCGACTTCGATTTCTTTATCGATCTTATTTTTGATTTCGAATTCGAAAAGCGCCGCGGGCAGACTGGAATTTCTCTCATCCCCCGGAATGAGGAACGAAGAAGCATTAAGGACCAGCTCGACCGGCAGGTTGTCATCGTCATACACCAGCCGGGCACAGGGGAATTTTCCATCAAAATGGATCTGTTTTATGGTCGGATACTGCTGAACTTTTTCCGTCTGCAGCAATTTACATGTCGTTGCCGCCTGGGTATTCACATATAAGGCAAAATGAAAACCGGCAAGGCCCAGGGCCTTGTCTTTGTCGCGGTTATTTTTGTTATCGATGGGATGAGACCAATTGTTCT
>JAQULA010000247.1 GCA_028718845.1 Candidatus Omnitrophota bacterium | reverse complement strand
GTTTTCAAGTATCATCGCCGTAAGGATTCGCATAAGAAGACCGGGCATCGTCAGTCGTTGACTCAGTTGAAGATTAAAAAAATTAACGGATAAAAACAGAATATATGACAAGCGGGCTATGCAGTTTTAGCCGGCAAGATCCAGGAGGTATGTGATGGCAACGAAAAAAGGCGGGGGCAGCAGCCGCAACGGCCGGGACAGTAATTCGCAGCGGTTGGGAGTAAAACATTTTGGTGGTGAGACCGTACGTGCCGGAGCGGTTTTAATGAGACAATGCGGACTTAAATTTCGGCCGGGAAAGAATGTCGGTGTCGGCCGGGATTATACTCTCTACGCAAAAATCGACGGTAAAGTCAGTTTTCCGAAACCTCGCGTTGTCAGCGTGACCGCAAATTAAGGTTTTTGACGAAGTTCATGTTCGTTGACCATGCCAAAATTCAAGTCAAAGCGGGCGACGGAGGAAAAGGCTGCGAAAGTTATTATTTTGCCAGGGGAATGCGTCACGAGCGGCGGGACGGCGGTGACGGCGGAAACGGCGGAAATATTCTGCTGCGGGCCGATGAAAACGTTCATACCCTCCTAGACCTGCGTTATCGCCAGCATTTTAAAGCGGATAACGGTAAGCACGGCAGCAGTAATCTTAAGGCCGGTGCCGATGCTGCCGATCGCATTATTCTGGTACCTCCGGGAACAATTGTGCGTGACGTGGAAAACGGCTTCCTGCTGCGGGATTTGAATGCGGTGCAGGAACAGGTTATTGTTGCTCAGGGAGGCAAAGGCGGTGTTGGCAACGCTAAGGGTAAACTTGCCACCGAAGGCCAGCGCGGACAGGAACGAACGATCAGCCTTGAACTTAAACTTATTGCCGATGTCGGTCTAATCGGATACCCGAATGCCGGAAAATCATCATTCCTGAACCTGGTTTCTCACGCGCAATCCAAAGTAGCTCATTTTCCGTTTACCACTTTAAGCCCGGTTCTTGGTGTGATGCAATCTCCGCGCAGCGAAAAACGCTGCGTGGTGGCCGATATCCCCGGGTTGATCAAAGACGCTCATAAGGGAAAAGGCCTGGGCATCGAATTTTTACGGCACATTGAGCGCACGAAAATGCTGTTGTTTATCCTGGATATGGCCGGGGTGGACGGCCGCGATCCTCTTGATGATTATGAAAATCTTATCCGGGAATTGGAACTCTATGACCGGCTGCTGTTAAAACGGCCGCAATGTATTGTGGCCAATAAAATGGATTTGCCCGAGGCCAAAGGTAATTTTGCGCGTTTCCAGGACCGGTACGGAATAAAGCCGTACCGGGTATCCTGTTTTTCGCGTACCGGAATTGCGCCGGTTGTTACGGCGTTGTTTAAACAGGTATTTTCCAAAAAGAAACCAGCGGAAGATAAAAACATATGAGGACCGATAAAGAACGCATTCAGGAGATGGTTCCTCCCGGTGCGATAATCGTGATAAAACTCGGGTCGAGCCTGCTGACCTCCGATGCTAATGAGCTGGATATGGGGCGATTGGAGACCATTACCCGGCAGGTGGTAGAGCTTAAGCGGAAAAATTACAAGGTGGTGCTGGTATCTTCCGGCGCGATTGCCTGCGGCATGCAGCGGCTGGGATATACCGAACGCCCGCGTAATATTGTGGAATCAAGTACCGCGGCGGCAATCGGACAGGCGCTGCTGATGCATAATTACGAGCAGATATTTCGCCGGGATAATTATGGGACCGCTCAGATTTTGCTGACCTACGACGGATTGCAGGACCGCGGGCGGTATTTGAACGCGCGTAATACCATGCTGTCTCTTTTGGAAAAAGAGACGATCATTCCTATCGTTAATGAAAATGATGCGGTGGTCAATGACGAAATTAAATTCGGCGACAACGATAAGCTTTCATCGCTGGTGGCGACGTTGATCGACGCGCACCTGTTGATCATCCTTTCGGATGTGGACGGGGTATACGATGCCCAGGGTAAGGTTATTGAAACGATATCGGAAATCGATTCCTCTATCCTGGAAATTGCCGGGGGAACCGCGAAAAAAACGACGGTCGGCGGCATGATTACCAAGATCGAGGCGGCAAAGATCACTACCAATGCCGGGATTCCGATGGTTATTGCCAACGGGAACGACCCGTCGGGTTTGCTGCGGGTATTGGCCGGGGAGCGCGCCGGGACCTGGTTTGTCCCCAGGCCGGATAAGATGCCGGGGAAAAAACGCTGGATCGCGTTCAGTTGCAAACACTGCGGTAAGATTATCGTCGATGCCGGGGCCCGGAAAGCCTTGTGTGAAAAAGGGGGCAGCCTGCTGGCGATCGGGGTTACCGGGCTGGAAGGGGAGTTCGACTTCGGCGATCTGGTGATCATTTGCGATGAGTCGCGCCGTGAGATAGCCCGTGGGTTGACTAATTACAGCAGCGCGGAATTAGCGCAGGTTAAAGGCGTACGCACCCCGGATATTGAAAAAATTCTCGGATATAAATCATACGATGAAGTCATTCACCGCGATAATCTGGTGGTGTTACAATAAAGAGGTAAGGTATGTCGTTGCATGCGGAAATTGAAGCGATAGCACGGCGGGCACAGCAGGCATCCGCTTTTTGTGCCGTGGCGACGTCCGAGCAAAAAAATAAAGCGATCGAGGCGATGGCCCGGGGGCTGGAGTCGCAAGCTCCGGTGATTTTGAAAGCCAATCAACTTGATGTCGAATGCGCGGCGGCCGAAAATAATTCGAGCGCGTTTATCGACCGGCTTCGTTTGACCGAACAGCGCATTAAAAAAATGAGTGATGACCTTCGGGCGATTGTCGCCTTGCCCGATCCGGTCGGTGAAATGATAAAAATGTGGCGGCGTCCGAACGGTCTGATGATCGGTAAAATGCGCGTGCAGATCGG
>JAQULA010000246.1 GCA_028718845.1 Candidatus Omnitrophota bacterium | reverse complement strand
ATGGACCCAGATATAGCCCCGGCCGCCGGCAAACACGAATTCTCCGTTTTTATCGGTCAGTTTGGGGAAAGCGGATTCACCCTCGGATTCAACCAGCTGTGCCGCTCTTAGTACTTTTTCTTTGACAGCCGCGGCGTCAACATCTCATAAGGTTCCAGATGCTGCGCCTGAACCGGAAATGCCGGTGCAAACAGAAAACCCAGAGCCGCAAATATCAATATTTTTCTCAGCATTTCTTCCTCCGCACGAGCAGACATTAAACCGGCTGTATTATAATCCATATCGTCCGGCCGGTCAAGACCGAAAATTGCCCCGGCAGCCGCAAAATAAATTCACGCTTGAGTTACCCCAAGCGCGAAAAATTGATCAACCGGTTTTACCCGAAAAACTAATGACGGTTCATGGCCGGATTGAAAACCACCAAATCATGGGGGCATTGCGACTTGACATATTCACTGTCCGCATTATACATGCCGCAGCTAACCACATAACTGTGGTTTTCTTTGCAAACTAATTTGACAAATGCCGCTTTCCTGTCCATCAGTTTTTTTCCCGGTTTCGGCCAAAAATACACCACCCAGCCGGAGCCATGTTCTTTTACCAGGGCCTGAATGGCCTTGACAAACGCAAATCCCTGGCTGTCCCGCCTGTCCAGCACGTTTGTGCCTTCGATTTCCGGCATTGCCGGATGCACCAGCACATTTCCGGATAAATCCTGCACCCAAACATAACCTCTGCCCTGATCGAACCAAAACTCTCCCTGCTTATTACGCAACTCCGGAAACGCGGCCTCTCCTTCGGATTCGATAAGATTTGCCGCTTTTGCCGTTTTTTCTTTGACCAATTGCAGGGATATGCCGACATCGTAATCCGCGGCCGCCGAATAATCCGCCACCGCCAGGCCCACGAACATAAAGATAACCATCACCCCATAAATCTTTAATCGCATCGCCGGTTCTCCTTTGTTCGATCCAATCCCGCACAAAAAACTCCCGTTTGGGCCGTCCAAACAGGAGTTTTGCTATGTATTCTCCAAGCTGAAATCATTTAGCATTAGTTACAATTCGGTCATTGGGGAATTTAGATTGGATAAATTCCTTATTCACATTATACATACCGCAGCCAACCACGTAATTACCGTTTCCGCGGTGTACTAATTTCACGTAAGAAGCTTTGTAGTCGGACATTTTCTTTCCCGGCTTGGCCCAGAAATAAACTACCCAGCCGGACCCGTGTTTTTTCACCAGCTGATTCATCGCCTTGAGAAACTTAAACCCGCTGGAGTCCTTCAGGCCTTGAACATCCGTGCCCTCCAGCTCCGGCTGCGCCGGATGCACCAGCATAGTACCTTCTAAACTGTGTACCCAAATATACCCTTTATCGTTTCCGAACCAGAACTCGCCGTTTTTATCCCGAAGTTTGGGGAACGCCGCCTCGCCTTCGACTTCAATCAGTTTCGCCGCGCTCTCAACTTTTTGTTTAACCAATGCCGGGGTCATCATTTCATCCGAACCCTGCGCTATTATCGGCAGGATCACAAACCCCAATAACCCCAGCATTACTCCCGCGATTATTTTCCCCCGCATATTTTGCCTCCATTCAGCCGGCAGCACCAGTAGAAAATCCGTTTAAATTCTCAATGATCATTCCCTGAAAAAACGTTGAACCAATCAGTTCCCGGCTGAGAAAATCACATCCTCGGGAAATTTTAACCGGATATATTCCTCATTCATATTATAGATACCGCAGCCGATGATATAATTATTACTGCCATGGTGCACCAGCTTTACATAGGACGCCTTGTAATCGGTGATCTTCTTTCCCGGTTTGGCCCAGAAATAAACCACCCAGCCGCAACCGTGTTTTTTCACCAGGTCATTCATCGTGGCGATAAACGCAAAACCGCTGGAATCCTTCAGGCCTAAAACATCCGTGCCCTCCAGCTCCGACTGCGCCGGATGCACCAGCATGATCCCTTCCAGATTATGGATCCAGATATATCCTTTGCCGCCGCCAAACCAGAACTCGCCGCCTTTGTCCCGGAACTTGGAGAAAACCGCCGTGCCTTCGGCCTCGACCATCCGACCCGCTTTTTCCACCTTGGCTTTCACCAATTCCGCGCTCATCAAATCGTCGCTATTTTCATTCTGAGCCAAAACCGCCGCGTTCAGGATTGTCAACAGGCACAGGATTCCAATCCCCAGGACTTTAAAAACCATAGAAAAATTCCCCGGTTCTTTCATTATCTTTCGTTAGAAACCACGATATCCGAGGGGAATTTAGCCTGAACAAATTCTTTGTTGACATTATACATACCGCAGCCAATAACGTAATTGTTGTTTCCCCGGCGTACCAGTTTCACATAGGAAGCCTTGTAATCGGTGATTTTCTTTCCCGGCTTCGCCCAGAAATAGACCACCCAGCCGGAACCGTATTTTTTAACCAGGTCATTCATCGCGGCAATAAACGCAAACCCGCTGGAATCCTTCAAGGTTAAAACATCCGTGCCCTGCAGATCCGACTGCGCCGGATGCATCAGCATATTGCCCTCGAGATTATGGATCCAGATATACCCCTTGCCGTCGCCGAACCAGAATTCGCCGCTTTTATCCTTAAATTTAGGGAACGCCGATTCGCCATCGGCCTGAACCAGCTTTGCCGCGGCCTCGACTTTTTCTTTTACCATTTCCACGGTAAGCGCGCTATCCGACGAAGCCGCTTCCTGCGCAAATACCGGAACCGCCCCCAACACCGCCAAACCAACTGCCAATACCGCTAAAAAAACCTTCCCCTTCATACCAGACTCCCTTCTGTGGTCTTATTACTAACCCCGTTTACCACTATATTTAATGTTTAATTTTAGAATTAAATTCACCAATTGTCAATAGAATCATTACA
>JAQULA010000245.1 GCA_028718845.1 Candidatus Omnitrophota bacterium | reverse complement strand
CGTTTTTGACTTTATAATCTCCGCGTAATTGCTTGACCAGCAGTTCGCTGTCACTCTTGATCACCACGCGCTGCGCCCCTAAGGCCAGCACCCGTTCCAGGCCGATCAGCAATGCCGTATATTCGGCAATATTATTCGTTCCCACCCCGATATACCGGGAAATATTTTCCTCGAAACAACTTTCTTTGTCCCGGATCACGATTCCCACCGCCGCGTCCCCGGGGTTTCCGGAACAGGCACCATCGACGTTAATGAGGAACTCGCGCACCTTATTCATTATTTTCAACGTAAAGTATCCGCGAACAATTCTCGCAGGTAAGCAGTTTACCCAGACGCAACTCGTTAACCACTTGCGGACGCATGGACAGGTAACATCCGGAACAGGCGTCATCTCTTACCGGAACAATCGCCAATTCCCCCCGGTTTTCCAGGATCCGTTCATACAATGCAAGCACTTCCGGCTTGATCCCCGCATCGACTATAACTTTCCGCTGTACGCGCAGGGAATCGCTCTGCTCCCGCAGCGATTTCAGGGCGATTTCAATTTCATTTTTTTCTTCTTTGAATTTTTTTTCTTCCAGCAAAAATTTTTCTTTTTCAGACGCGACTTTTTGTTTCAACCCATCCATTTTTTCCAGCAATTCGATTATTTTTTCTTCCAACAATGAGTTATCCGCTTTCATCTTTCCTATTTCAAGCTGCAACGCGCTATATTCTTTATTGGACTTCACCTGCCCCAGCTGAGATTTCTGCTTATCGGCGGCCTGCTCTTTGGACTGCAGCTCCAACTCCAGGGATTTGTGCTCGAGTTGGGCGTGTTTAAACTCATCCTCAGCGGCTTTCAGGGAAGCGCTCCGCGCACTAAATGACGATTCCAAAGCGCTTATTTCCCGCGGCTTATTCTTTATTTCTTCGTTAATCTTGAAAATCCGAGAGTCTATTTTCTGCAATTCTATGAGAGTCTCTATGTTTTTCATCTCTCTCTTTCCTGAGCATTATACCGATTTCCGCTCGAACGCTTCGGCCGTTTTTATTTATCGGCATTAAACTCATATGTCAAACACTACTGCACCACCCCCAGCTTCAGATTCATATTTCTGATGGTGGGGCCGTTTTCGTGCTCTATGGGTGCTTTTATGGGGGGCGGTAGAGGACTCGCCTACTCCGCTTCGGTCATCCTGCCCTCAGCTGCGCAGGCCCCCCTCGCTCACTAAATTTGCACTCCTGCAAATTTGCGCTCCCATAAGGTCGCGCCGTTCTCTCGCTTCGAGTCCTTTTGCTCTATGAGTACTTTTATGGTGGGCGGTAGAGGACTCGAACCTCCGACATTTGCGATGTGAACGCAACGCTCTAACCAACTGAGCTAACCGCCCCCAAATTATAAGCTCATGAGCTCACCCGCTGATGAGCCCTAAGCAAAATTTCATTTTTTTGCTTCCAGTCCGCTTTTTTAGCTTACTGGTGGGCCCACGAGGACTCGAACCTCGGACCAAGAGATTATGAGTCTCCTGCTCTAACCAACTGAGCTATGGGCCCTAAAACAGTAGTATAAAATATATCAGAATTATAGAGGCAAGTCAAGCAAAGACACGGACGTTAAAAAGAACGGCTTCTCAGCCACAACCTGTTGCGCGGCAAAAGAAACCGTTCAAAATCCGTCTGAAGGTATCCGATTTAAATAAAATCGCGATGTTCACTCATCGTAATTTCCAGAAAATCCCGTAGTCTTTTGCTGCGGGTCGGATGACGCAGTTTCCGCAACGCTTTCGCTTCGATCTGGCGCACCCGTTCGCGCGTAACATTAAAAATCTTACCCACTTCTTCCAATGTACGCGGATATCCATCCTTAATACCGAAACGCAATATCAGCACTCTTTTTTCACGATCCGACAGGGTTTCCATAACCTGTTCCATCTGTTCTTTAAGCATCGAATGTGCGGTTGCCGTTGCCGGACTGACCACCCGTTTATCTTCGATGAAATCACCGAAATGAGTATCGCCTTCTTCACCGATCGGCGTCTGCAAAGAAATCGGCTCCTGGGCAATTTTCAGGATCCCCCGGATTTTATCCACGGAAATTTTCATCATGCTGCTTAATTCTTCCGGTGTCGGTTCGCGCCCATGCTCCTGCACCAGGAAACGGGAAGCCCGGATAAGTTTATTGATCGTTTCGGTCATATGCACCGGGATTCTGATCGTCCGCGACTGGTCGGCGATAGACCGGGTAATTGCCTGACGGATCCACCAGGTGGCGTAAGTACTGAACTTATAACCGCGTTTGTATTCGAACTTATCCACCGCCTTCATCAATCCGATATTCCCTTCCTGGATAAGATCGAGAAAAGACAACCCGCGGTTGGTGTATTTCTTGGCAATACTGACCACCAGACGCAAATTAGCTTCCACCAGCGCTTTTTTCGCCAGGGTAAACTCGTTTTCCCGGCGTTTGATCGTGCGCAGCGTATTTCGGATATCATTGATCGAACAGGCGAATTCACGGTATAATTTTGCTTTTTTAAGCTGGAGCTTCTGGATACTGCCCCGGATCTTCTTTTGCCGCTGTTTTTCAATTTCGCGTTCAATGCACGAAAGCTGCTCGGCTTTTGATTTAATCGACCGCGAGATAGTTTCGATGACCGAAGTGGTCAGATTGAATTCAAGTAAAGTCTCCAGCAGGCTCTCCGGTTTGCGCACGGTACGCAAACGGGCGGTCAACCGGGAAACCCGGCCCATCAATTTGCTGTACTTCATGCGAAATTCATCCCGGATGACATCTTCCACATTTACTTCTTTGTTGAAGATCTGGTTCGCCACGGTTAAAACTTTATATCGAGCCACCGGACACCCTAACACCGCCTTGCGATACATCAGTTCCGCCCGCTCAATTTCTTTTGCCAGGTTCAGT
>JAQULA010000244.1 GCA_028718845.1 Candidatus Omnitrophota bacterium | reverse complement strand
CTCGATAAATTGACGGGCACTGCGCGCCTGCAGAGTTTTACTCAACAGATTTTCTTCGATATATACCTTGGCAACCGCGTTCGCCAGCTCAACGGCTTCCTGGGCTCTTTTGGTTTTCGCGATAATTTTTATAATATTAGTACTGCCGATTTTTTCCGTTTTTATCTTTGATTCCAGCCCTTGTACCGCGGCATTAACTTCCTGGTCCGAAGATTCGGGGGTGATAATACCCAAACGCAGCGCCGTCTTTTTAAGCACCGGGTATCCGGTGATCAACTGCGATTCCGATTCCATCATGTCACCCGGACTATAGACCAGCTATTCCGTCAGCAATCCGGCGACGGTCTTACGTTCTTCGATTTTTACGGTAGTGACGGCTTGATAAGAAGGCGGCTCTCCGCGGGAAAGAAAAGAAGTGATGGCAACAATCAAAGCAAAGGTGATAAAAATCACCGTTTTTCGACGGCGAAAAATTCGCACATAATCCCGGATATTCAGTTCATACTGCGGCATGCATCAATCCCCTTTGATGGATACTATCCCTTGAGTCGATTGTACCAAAATTCCCGGCACTTAGCAAGTGCAGTACCGCAGGCTAACACTCATAGCATCAATCTGTTCCGGACCCGGCCCCCACAGGAACTCCGGGATTAAATCCGGGAATCTTTCGGGCCGGGATAAATATCCCCGGATAACCGGCATAAACGTCTCCCTTTCACGCCGGACGGACTAATCGGATAAAATTTTCCGGGTGGTATTAAACTGCTTTATGATCGCCACCACCTCTTCCGGGGTATCGACAACCGAAAATATTTTCAAATCCTTCGGCTGCAGGCTCCCGGCGCGTAATGCCGTGGTATTAAGCCATTTAATCAATCCCTGCCAGTACTTTTTACCGACTAAAATTACCGGGAACGGTTCGCTGCGCCCGGTTTGAATCAGGGTAATCGCTTCAAAAAATTCATCAAGCGTCCCGAATCCTCCCGGAAGAATGACAAAGGCCGAGGCATATTTGACAAACATCACTTTCCGGGTAAAAAAGTACCGAAACTCGATTAAGGTTTTGATATATCGGTTCGATTTTTGTTCCATCGGTATTTGAATATTCAACCCCACGGATTTTCCGCCGGCCATTTTCGCCCCGCGGTTCGCCGCTTCCATGATCCCCGGGCCGCCTCCGGTTATGACCGCCAGCCCTAATTTAGACAGTAGATAAGCGATGCGTTCCGCCAGTTTGTAATATTTTTCATTCTTCGCCATTTTTCGAGCCGAACCGAAAATAGAAACCGCCGGGCCTACCTGCGAAAGAGTTTCGAACCCGTCGACAAATTCGGACATAATCCTGAACACCCGCCAAGGCTCTTCATGCACCACATTTTTCCGGATAATCTCATCCATGTTCTGCCTCCTGTTAGTAGGAAGATGTGTTGATATAATCGTTGAAGCCGATACTCCCCCGATTGAGAATTTCTTTCACGGTTTTCATGCGTTCCGTCAGATACGGATGGGTCTGCACGCTCATTGCTTTAATCGGACGGTCCCGTTCCATCTGCTGAAGCATTTTCAGGACATCGAGCACGGCGGCCGGATCAAACCCGGATTTACTCAGATAACGGACCGCCAGCACATCGGACTGCAGCTCGTCCTCACGCGAATACGACAGAATCAATTCGTTGATCCCGGCCATTGCCTGGGCCTTGGCAGCGGAATTCATCGAACGCGATGTCGCCACGAGTACCGTAAGCACATTGTACCCCAAAGCGGATTGGAGCCGTTTAATACTGTGCCGGGCGCTTATATGGGCGATTTCGTGCGCCAGCACCGCCGCGATACGGTCGTCGCTGTCCTTGACCTTATCCCAAAGCCCTTTGAACATATACACATATCCGCCGGGTAAGGCAAACGCATTCACTTCTTTTTCATCGACGACCTTAAAATAATAGCGTATCTCCCGGCGGTCGCCGGCAGCGGCCAAACGCTGGCCGATCTGATCCACCCGTTGCTGAATCAGAGCGTCATTATCTACCGGATAAGTCCGCTCAACCTGGACGGAAAGAACCTCGCCGATCCTCACCTCTTTATCGACGGAATAAAAATAGGTTTCCTCCTGCTGCGTCGCCACATTATAATACTGCTGCGCGCAGCCGCTGTTCAAAAAAACTAACAGTCCGCACAGATAAAAAAACCGATACTTATGATGCATACCGCGAAAATCGCCCTTCATAGGTTCACTCCGTAAGATAATGCCGTTGATCAGACGGAACAAACCAGCGGATAAAATTATAACTGATACCGGCCGGAGCAACCGCAATCCCTTTAAACCGGCTGTTAACAATGGGCAGATTATCCGGGTTATATAAAAACAGATAGGGCTGATCGGCATAAATCAGTTCGTGGATCCGGTGGTAAATTTCCCGACGGCGTTCCGGTTCAAATTCCCGGCGGCCCTGTTCCAGCAACGCGTCCACTTCCGGATTACGGTAACCGATGAAATTGAATTCGCCTTCCCGCGTCTTACCGGAATGCCAGATATCGTAAATATCGGGGTCCTGCGATAACGACCACCCCAGCAGCACCGCTTCAAAATCACGTTTATTGATGCATTCATTGATAAAAGCGCTCCATTCCAGGACCTTGATCTTCACTTTCATGCCGATGGTCTTAAGCCGCTTTTGAATGATTTCCGCGGCCCGCAGCCGTTCCTCATTGCCCTGGTTGGTTACAATCGTAAACTCGAAAATTTTCCCATCCTTAGACAAATAACCGTTTTCCCCGCGTACCCATCCGGCCGCGGACAGCAAAGCCTGGGCCTTGGCCGGGTCATACGGGACCGGCACTACCGCGGTGTTGTAAGCCCAGGAACGCGGGGCAAACGGCCCGGTACATTCCGTGCCCATGCCCAGCAAAACCCCGTTGATAAGTTCCTGCCGGTCAACCGC
>JAQULA010000243.1 GCA_028718845.1 Candidatus Omnitrophota bacterium | reverse complement strand
AAACGCGCCCGCTTAATTGCCTGAGCGAGTTTTCGTTGATGTTTTGCGCAGGTACCGCTGGCACGCGAAGGCACGATTTTACCGCGTTCGGTAATAAATTTCGAGATGCGGTTAATATCCTTGTAGTCGATCGGTATGGTTTTTTCCAGGCAAAAACGACATGAGCGTTTTTTGAAAAAACTCGTGCGTTTGCCGTCTTTTTTGGTTTTTTTCGGCCCTCTGGTTCCTCTGGTATTCTGTATCATGCTTCACTCCTTTTCATTCGTGGTTGAATCGCCTTAAAACGGTACTTCTTCATCCTGTTTAGTCCCAACGGGAAAATCTTCCATCGTCTCATGCGCGCCGAACGATTCCGCACCGTCGGCATGAACGTCATCTTTTTCTGCCGCTTCCGAGCTTTTCCCCTTGCCTAAGAACTGAATATTCTGGGCGATCACTTCTATCGTCGAACGTTTTGCCCCGTCCGGCGCCTGCCAGGAACGGCTCTGCAGACGGCCTTCGACAAAAACCGGACGCCCTTTAAAAAGGTATTCGCTGCATATTTGCGCCAATTTCGCCCAGCAAACCACGCGCACATAGCACACTTCTTCCTTCTTATCACCGGTTGCCGTATTGTACGCCCGGCTCATCGCAATGGTAAAAGTCGTTACCGCCGTACCATTAGGTGCATAGCGCATTTCCGGATCCCGGGTCAGATTTCCCATCATCAGTACTTTGTTTAACGTCGCCATAACCCCTCCTTACGCTGTTTTGCGTATAATTAAAAAGCGGAGAATATCATCGTTAAGCCGATACGTTGTTTCCGCTTTTTTAAGTGCCAACGGAGGTAATTGAAAATCGGTAAAATAATAGACCCCTTCCGGCTGCTTTTTTATCAGAAACGTCAATTTCTTCTTGCCCCAGCTTTGCAGCTGCACAATCTCGCCTTTGTTCTTGGTAATAACCCCTTTGATATCCTCTACGAGCTTATCCTGCGCCTCTTTATCCAGAGTCGCTCTTGTAATAAAAACTCCTTCGTAATTATTCATGATCCGAATTCTCCCTCCCTCTGTTATTGTATCGATTCATAGCAAACGCAATTCCTTTTTCCAGCCAACACACCACCGCTTCACTGGCTGTTTCCACCATTGCCTTGGCACAACTGTTTTCCTCGTCATGTTTAAACCGGCTTAATACGTACGAGGAAAGATCCGCTCCCCGCTCATCCGTACCGATTCCCAGACGCACCCGGGCGATAACGTCGGTCCCCAGGCACTCGATCACCGAACGCATACCGTTATGCCCGCCGGCGCTGCCTTCGGCCCGGATCCGGACCATCCCCAGGGGGATATGAATATCATCGAAAACCACCAGGATATCGTCCGGAGAAACCTTATAATATTCGCTGAAACGCGCTACCGATTGCCCGCTCAGATTCATGAATGTTTGCGGCTTAACCAGCATTATGTTTTCCGACTGAAAACGGCCTTGGCCCCAGTGAGCGTTGAATGAACGTTTATTACAAAGAACCTTTAATTGTTTCGCGACCTGTTCGATCACCCAAAATCCGGCATTATGTTTTGTATGCCGATAACGCAGTCCGGGATTTCCTAACCCTACGATTAATTTCATTGTCTTCTCAATAAACGCATTCTGCCGAGGTTTTTTTCCGCCCGGCCCGCAAAAACCGCGCCGCTGAAAATCAGCCTCCGGTTATTTTTCTTCCTTGGCTCCGCCTTCCGCTTCTTCCTCTTTCTTCTTCTTGATAACCTCCGGCTCAACCGCCACTTCGCCTTCGGGCTTGACTTCAGCCGGTTTCTCCTCAGCGGCAAACTTGATCAGTACGGCAATCTGCTCCGGATCGGTAAGAATGGTTACTCCCTCCGGCGCATGTAAATCTTTTACATGAATCGATTCCGATATTTGCAACCCGGAAACATCGACCAGGATTTCTCTCGGCAGATCAGCCGGTAAACACTCGATATCCAGTTCGCGCAGAATATGTTCAAGGATACCGCCCTCTTTAACGCCGGGCGCTTCGGCATCGCCTTTGGTCTGCAACGGCACATGCACCCGGATTTTTTCCGTAAGCTTGATCTGCTGGAAATCAACATGCAGAATATCCTCGCGGATCGTATCGTATTGAATTTCCTTGATAATGACCGTCTTGTTGTCGGTCGCGTCTCCGGACTTTACATTCAAGTCGATCAGCACCTTATCTCCCTGCTGGTGCAAAAGTTTTACCAATTCCCGGCGATTCGTCATCACCTGGACCGGGCTTTCATGTTTGGCATAAACAATCGCCGGGACCAACCCTTGCGTCCTGAGTTTTCGCACCGCGGATTTTCCGGTACCTTCTCGTCGTTCAGCATGTAATACTACGCGTTCCACCTTGTCCTCCTTCGTTAATGAGACCACCCCGCGCGCGCATAACGTCACCGCGCCGTGTGGTCGAATTAATCCCGCGACTCTGATACGCGGGATATTTATTCTTCCGTCCACTATTTTCAAACAAACAAAGAACTTACCGACTCTTCATCGTGAATGCGTTTTATCGCCTCACCCAAAAGCCCGGCGACACTCATCACCGAAACTTTCGGATGTTTTTTATGATCATCCAGGGGTATCGTATCCGTAACCACGATTTCGTTTAAAGCGCTTTTTTCGATTCGCGCCAGCGCCGGTCCGGAGAAAATCCCATGAGTTACACCGGCATAGATGGCTTTTGCCCCTTGTTTTTTCAACACATTTGCCGCTTCCGTCAACGACCCGGCGGTAGCGCACATATCATCGACCAAAATAGCTATCTTCCCGTCGACATCGCCCAGGACATTCATCACTTCCGCACTTTGGGCATCGATCCGCCGTTTATCGACGATGCCCAGCGGGGCACCCAGACGTTTGGCAAACGCGCGCGCCATTTTCACCCCTCCGACATCGGGAGGAAACACAACAATATCTTTCCCCAGATAA
>JAQULA010000242.1 GCA_028718845.1 Candidatus Omnitrophota bacterium | reverse complement strand
CATCCGCGCTATTGAAAATTTCAAGGTTATCGTCGGCTGTCCTATCCGTATGGCCCTGGCGGCGCGGCTTTCCGGGCCGCGGGAGATTATCGAAAAAGTCGGTACATGCGCCATCGAAGCCAAGTATGACGGGTTCAGGTGTCAGGTGCATAAAAAGGGCGATCAGGTGCATATCTTTTCGCGTAACCTGGAAAACACGACCGCGATGTTTCCGGAGATCCGGGAAGGAACCCTGCGCCAGATTAAAGAAAAAAATGTGATTTTTGAAGGGGAAGCGATCGCGATCGATCCGGATACCGGCGAGAATTTACCGTTTCAGACCACGGTACAGCGGAAACGGAAATACGATATCGAAATGATGCAAAGCCGGCTTCCGTTAAAACTTTTTGTTTTTGATATATTGTATGCCGGCGAGGATTTGACCCAGCATCCATTTGAGCAGCGCCGCAGGATATTGGCCGATGTGGTCAATCCGGGAGAGGTGCTGGAAATTTCTCCGGTGACGATTGCCGATAACGCCGAGCAGGTGGAAAAACTGTTTTTGCAGGCGCTGGATGAAGGCCGCGAAGGAATTGTCGCTAAACGTATCGACGGTGGATATCAGGCCGGGGGGCGTAATTTTAACTGGATCAAGCTTAAACGTTCTACCTCGGCGGTATTACAGGATACGGTCGACTGTGTCATCGTGGGATATTTTTTCGGTAAAGGATCTCGTTCCGCTTTCGGAATCGGTTCTTTGCTCGCATGCGTATATGATAAAGATTCCGACCGGTTTAAAACCATCGCCAAACTCGGTTCGGGGATCAGTGAAGACGAATTAACTCAATTTAAAACTAAGCTTGAAGCGACCAAGGTTCCGGTAAAGCCGGGACGGGTCGATTCTTTGATTGTTCCGGATGTCTGGGTCGAGCCGAAATTTGTGGTGGAGGTCCGGGCCGATGAAATAACCAAAAGCCCGGTACATACCTGTGGGAAAGAGGCGGATAATCCGGGATTCGCGCTGCGGTTTCCCCGGACTATCGGGTTTATCCGTTCCGATAAGAGCCCGGAGGATGCTACGACCGTTGAAGAGATTATGACCATGTTTAATCTGCAGGGAAGGAGAAAAAACGATGCTTAAAGAAGCGTTACTCTGGGAAAGGGCGATAGGCACGAGTATTCGTTGCTTGCTGTGCATGAGAAAGTGTCTCATCGATGAAGGAAGAATGGGGTTTTGCCAAACCAGGTATAATCAGGAGGGGACCCTGTATTCGATTACCTATGGACAGGTCTCGTCGGTCAGCGTTTCTTCGATAGAGAAAAAATCGATGTTCCATTTTTTTCCCGGTACATTATGGCTTTCGGTGGGAAGTTTGGGATGCAATTTTCAATGTCACGGTTGTCAATCCTGGGATATTTCTCATTGCGAAGTTAAGAAAAATATCGGCAAAACCACGTTTATGCCTCCGGAAATGCTGATTAAAAAAGCGAAAAAGAACGGTTGTAAAGGGATCGCTTTTACCTATAATGAACCGACGATGTGGTATGAATACACCCTGGATACTTTTAAACTGGCCAAGCAGGAGGGGCTTTCGACCTGCTATGTGACCAACGGGTATATGTCGCCGCGGGCTTTGGAACTGATCGCGCCGTATCTGGATGGATTCTGTCTGGATGTCAAAGGGGCGTTCATGGAGAGTTATACCCGTATTGCCGATGTCTCCGATCTTAACGTGATTTTCAGCAACGGCAGCGACGCTAAACGCAAATTTGCCATGCATGTGGAAGTCATTACCAATATTATTCCCGGGTATAATTCCAATGAAAAAGAGGCCAAAGAAATCGCTTCCTGGATATTTGCCGAACTGGGGAAGGATACTCCCTGGCATGTTACCCGGTTTTTCCCTTACGGGGAAATGAAAGAAGTGGCGCCGACTCCGATCGGGGTGCTGGAAAGCCTGAGGCAGATCGGTATCAAGGAAGGACTGCTTTATGTGTATATCGGGAATGTCCAGGGGCATAATGCGGCGCATACCTACTGTCAAAACTGCAAAAAAATCATCATCAAACGAAAAGAATACGACGAGATCGAGGACCGGCTTATCGAGGGGCATTGTCCGTACTGCAATGCTTTGGTGTTTGGAAGATTTTCCTATTGATCGGCATTCCTCCCGGGTTGCCGCGATATCGGCGCGCCGGGGCGTCGGTGCCGGCTGACGGCGTCCGTGGTGCGGTTTCAAAAAGGTGTGACGATGGACAGAGCATCTGGGACAGTCCGGGTGGGCAAACCGCGGACGACGGGCAACGCGTCCATATTTCTCGACCTGTTTCATCTTCTCTACGATGCCTACGGCCCGCAATACTGGTGGCCGGCAGCCTCCCGCCTGGAAATGATTGTCGGAGCGATATTGACCCAAAACACCGCCTGGAAAAATGTCGAATCCGCGATCCGGAACCTGAAAAAACAGGGAATGCTTTCGGTTGAAAAAATTCATAACACCGATGCCGCGGTTCTTGCGCCCATCCTGCGTTCGGCCGGTTATTACAATATAAAATCCCGGCGTCTTAAGAACTTCATCGATTTTTTAGTGCGCGAATACGGCGGGTCGGTTTCGGCAATGTTTAAGGCGGAAACCGGGGCGCTGCGGGCGCGATTGCTTTCGGTCAACGGGTTGGGAGAAGAAACCGTGGATTGTATATTGCTCTACGGGGGAGCCAGGCCGGTATTTGTTGTCGACGCTTATACCCGCCGGATTTTCTCCCGCCACGGGCTGGTTGACGAACATGCCGCGTATGCGGATATCCAGAAACAATGTATGAACGCGTTGCCGCCGGGACCCGGTGTTGTTCAATGAGTATCATGCCTTGATCGTCGCGCTCGGTAAACAACGCTGCGGAAAACAGCCGCGGTGTCAGGGATGTCCGCTGCAAGGCATGGAAGGAGCGTGCCATAATGCCTGAATACACTTGCGATGGGTGCGGCAAACCGATACGGAAAAAGCAGGCCTG
>JAQULA010000241.1 GCA_028718845.1 Candidatus Omnitrophota bacterium | reverse complement strand
TATTTTGATTGTTTTTCAGGAATTAGCGGGGACATGGTCCTGGGGGCTTTTGTGGATAGCGGGCTGAAACTTTCGGCTCTTAAAAAAGAGCTTTCGAAACTTTCGGTCCGCGGATATGAGCTGCGATCGCGGCGGGTAGCGCGCGGACATATCAGCGCGACAAAGATTGATGTCGTTGTTACAAAAAATGTCCATTATCCGCATGTGGATCAGATTTACCGGCTTATTGATAGAAGCGGGATCGATGCCGGAGCGAAAAAGATCGCCAAAGATATTTATGCGTTGTTGGCCGATGCCGAGGCGGCGGTTCACCGGAAAAAACCCGGAGCGGTGCATTTTCATCAACTCGGGGAATTGGATACCATCGTTGATATCGTAGGCTGCGCCGTGGCAATCCGCTTACTGGGTGTCGAAAAATTATATGCTTCCGGGCTGACCCTGGGCAGCGGAATGGTTAAAGCCGGAACCGAGATTTTTCCTTTGCCGGCGCCGGCAACGTTGCGTTTGTTGAAGGACCGCACGGTTTCAATCAATGCCGCTATTGGACACGAATTGGTTACCCCGACCGGGGCGGCGATCGTGGCTGCTTTGACCGAGGAAATTCCCGAAGCGGTTCCCTTCCGGGTCGGAAAAGTGGGTTATGGCGCCGGTACCTACACCGATGCTGTTCTTCCGAATGTATTAACGCTGGTACTCGCCGAGGCCGAGGCTGAAAGCGTGCAGGACCGGATAACCGTGGTCGAAGCTAATTTTGACGATATGCTTGCGCTTAACGTTGAATTGTTGTTCGAACGGTTGTTTTCCGCCGGGGCCCTGGATGTTTTTACCGCTCCGGTTATGATGAAAAAAATGAGACAGGGCATGCTACTGCATGTCGCCTGTCCGACTCCGGATGCGGAGCGGATCATTACGACGATATTCCAGGAGACGACTACGCTGGGGGTGAGGATCCGCCAGGTTACCCGTCGAAAACTGGAGAGAAAAATCTTGAATATGAAAACCGAATATGGGATAATTGTACAGGTGAAAATCGCGACGTTACGCGGCCGGGTGGTTACGGTTTCCCCGGAATATGAGGATTGTAAAAATATTGCGCGACAGCGGTCGCTGCCGTTTAAAACCGTTTACGACCGGATCAAGGCGCAGGCGCTTGAAAAATTCAAAGCATGAAAACAACATTGTACACCTTAGTCGTTCCGCGTTTTGAGGATATTTTCCACAGCTTTTATGCGCAGGAAATCATCAAAGGCGCCAGTTCCGCGGCCAGTCGTTTAAAACTGGATATGCTTATCCATATCTGTGAACGTTGTGTCCACGAGGAATGGGACAGATCGCCTTTGTTTACTTCCGGTATTTCCCGGGGGATACTGTTTGCCGATATTGATCAGGACCGGGAAGGGTTAAAAAAGGTCATAAGCCGGAATATCCCTTATGTCGTCCTGAATAATTATTTTTTGGAACCGGTTAATTGTATCGGGATCGATAATTATAAAGCCACCCGCCAGATTATGGATTATCTGGTCAGTCTCGGCCATACGAACATCGCCACGATTTGCGGCGATTTAAATACCGAAGCCGGGCAGGAACGTCTGAAAGGGTATACCGACGGTTTGAAGGTGCATGGATTACCGATCAATAAACAATACATAAAAAAAGGCGGTTTTCTCCGGACCCCGGCCCGGCGGGCCGCGGAACTTCTGCTTAGTCTTGAGAACAGGCCGACGGCAGTGTTCGCCGCCAGTGACGTAATGGCCCTGGAAGTTTTAGATGTGGCCAGGCAAAAAAACATACCGGTTCCGCAGCATCTTTCGGTAATCGGGTTTGATGATAATCCACTGAATAATTACAGTTCGATCGGCCTGACCACCGTGCGCCAGCCGATTGAAGAAATGGCGCGCATCGGATTGGAAACCCTGCACCGTATTGTGCAGCGGGAGGAATCGGTCCCGGTACAGAAAAAGCTGAGCGCGCGTTTAATTAAACGCGAATCTTGCGCGCCCTGCGCGGCGGTAAAGCAGTAACTACGAATAATAAAGGAGGAAAACGAATGTATACCCTGTTACTCATTGTGCATGTCATGGTCTCGTTATTTTTAATTTTCATCATTCTGATCCAGAGCGGAAAAGGTGAAGGTCTGTCCGATGTTTTCGGCGGCGGATCGAGTCAGACTACGATTTTCGGCACGCGGACCGGAACGTTTTTAACCAAAGCGACAACCGTATCGGCGGTTGTTTTTATGCTGACGTGTTTGTCGTTGGCATTTATGTCGCGGGAGCAAGGTAAGTCGATTATGCAGCAGGAGCTGATCAAAAAACAGGCGGTTGAAAAAGTGCAAGACCTGCTGAAGGTAACTCCGAAGGCGGCTGAGCCATCGGCTAAACCGGCAGCGGCAACCCAAACGGCAACTGCTTCCAGTACGGCTCCGGCAGCCGCAGTTCAGCCGGACGCACCGGTATTGCCGAATGCTTCCGCCCAGAATACGCAACCGCCGGCAACGCAGCCGGAACCGGTCCAGCAATAAGATCTGTGAGCGCCTCATCGGGATGTTCCGGCGATGCGGTTGCAGAAGGAGAATTTGATGAAAAAAAAATTACCGCCCAGCGCGGTATTTTTTTTATTATGTGTTTGTTTGAGCGCTTGCAGCCGGAATGAATCTTTGCCGGATAAGCGTGCTGAAACCATTCCGGCGTATGGAGATGCCATTGTCGAAGCAACGATCGGCGATGCCCGGACATTGGTGCCGATCCTGGCTTCGGACAGCGCTTCCGGACAGATTTGCGGACTGGTGTTCAACGGTCTGGTAAAATACGATAGAGATTTACAGCTTGTCGGCGACCTGGCGGAACGCTGGGAGGTTCTTGATGGGGGCCGGGTGATCCTATTTCACCTGCGTCCGGGGGTGCGTTGGCATGACGGCCGGCCGTTTACCTCCGGAGATGTGCTTTTTACCTATCAAAAGCTGATTGATCCGTCGGTGCGGACCCCTTACAGCG
>JAQULA010000240.1 GCA_028718845.1 Candidatus Omnitrophota bacterium | reverse complement strand
CCCGCACCAGTTCGGCAACCACAAACCGTTCATTTTTATCGGTTAACTGTTCCGGAGGAAAATAAAGCGGTCCTTCCGGAAGTTTTGCCTTGACCTTTTCCAGGACAACCCGGCAATGTTCTCCGCTAAGCGCGGAAACCGGGATATAATCATCACAGGTCAACGCGCCGCGGCACGCTTCCAGCAGCGGCAATAAACGCGGTTTGTCGACGCAATCGATCTTATTGACAATCACCGCGGTCCAGCAATACGCATGCGCCTGCATCGCCCGCTTACTGATGTCGAAGATCTCCCGGTCTTCCCCGGTAATCCCGGTAGCCGCATCCACAACCACCAAAAGCACATCGGCATCTTCCCCGGCCTTGACCGCCGAAGACACCATATGCCGCCCCAACAGGGTGGTCGGACGATGAATCCCCGGGGTATCGACAAAAATTATCTGGCACTGCTCATCGCTGAAAATCCCCAGGATCGCATCCCGGGTGGTCTGCGGTTTTTCCGAGACAATCGACAGTTTTTCCCCCAGGAAGAAATTTATTAACGTAGACTTGCCGACATTCGGCTTGCCCAGCACCGCGACATACCCGGAGCGAAACTTCTTTTCCTCTGAATTGTTTTTCATAAGGTATAATTGGTTATCAACGGTTATTAAAGTTACTGAAAATCGTATTGCGTCGTGAGTATTGAGTATTGCGTGATTTCACTTTTTACTTTTTCCTTACGATATACCTGTTCATCAATTAATGTTTTTGTTTTATCCGTTTCAAAAATTCCTCCAGCTTCAAACAATTCAGCACATTCCCCGGTTCCAGCCAGCCCCGGCGGGCCACTGCCACCCCCAGGTCCATGCATTGGAACTGTTCCGGGCTGTGACTGTCCGTGCCCAGGGATACCATCACCCCTTTTTCCCGGGCGCGGCGGACATGAACATCGTCCAGATCCAGACGTTTTGGATAACAATTAATCTCCAGCGCGGTACCGGTACGGGCTGCGGTATCGGCCACGGCCTCAAAATCGAAATCATACGCCGGACGCTCATCGATCAACCTTCCGGAAGGATGGACAATGATTGCGACATAGGGATTGCGCATTGCCGTTATCAGACGCATGGTCATCTGGTCCCGGCTTTGTTTAAACCCGCTATGCACCGCGGCCAGAACAACATCGAATTGTTCCAGCACCTTGTCGCTGAAATCAAGCGTTCCATCCGCTTTAATATCAACTTCGGTTCCGCAAAGAATCCGAAAATTTTTCAGCTTTTTGTTCAGCGTTTTGATATGGGCAATCTGTTCGCTTACCCGTGCCGGGCTCAACCCATGGGCAACCCCGAGGCTTTGCGAATGGTCCGTGATCGCCATATACTCAAACCCCCGGCCCCGCGCTGCCGCAGCCATCGCCTCGATCGAAGAGTTCCCGTCCGACCATTCGGAATGCACATGCAGGTCAGCCCGAACCTGCGGGCGTTCGATCAGTTTCGGCAGTTCCCCGCGCATTGCCGCTTCTATTTCCCCCCGGTTCTCCCGCAACTCCGGCGGGATATAAGGCAAGCGCAATGCCGCGTACACATCCTCTTCGGTAGCGCCGGCAACCCGGCGTTCATCCTGCTCGCTAAACACCCCGTATTCATTAATTTTCAGCCCGTTCTTTTTTGCCAGCTCGCGGATAGCGATATTATGTTCTTTCGACCCGGTAAAATAAACCAAGGCCGCGCCGAAGCTTTCCGGTTCGACCACCCGGAGATCGACCTGAATCCCTTCGATCGTACGCACTGCCGCTTTAGTCGGGCCCTGGGCCAGGATTTCGCTTACCGGAGACAAACGGATAAACGCATCCATAATCTTCTGCGCCTGGGTCGAGGTAACCAGGACATCAATATCCTGAACGGTTTCTTTTTGCCGGCGCACACTGCCGGCAACGCTCATCCGGGAAAGCTCCGGCACTCTGGAGAGTTCCCGCGTAATCCGCTCCGCAACCGCCATCGCCGTACTCAGCAAAGTATGCTCATGCTTGTGCCGCAGCAATGCGATTCCCTTGAGAATATTTTCTTCGGTCTTTTCCTTTAAACCGAAAACCGCGGTAATTTTGTGCTCATGCGCCGCCTTTTCCAAAGCGGCAATAGAATCAATGCCGAGCTGCTCATGCAACAGCTTGGTCGTTTTCGGCCCGATTCCGGGAATAGACATAATCTCCAGCAAACCGGCTGGGATCTTTTTCTTTAACGCTTCGAAATATTCCAATTTACCGGTCTGCGCCAGTTCGGTGATTTTCTGCGCCAGATCCACGCCGACCCCGGGGATATGCAGCCGTTGTTCCTTAACCATCTCGCGGATATCTTCGGTAATATTTTCGATATTTTGCGCCGCACGCCGATAAGCCCGGATTCGGAAAAAATTTTCATCATTGATCTCCAGGATATCGGCAATCGTTCTGAAAATATGCGCGATCTCGTTATTGGTCACGGAGAGAACTCCTTCATTCGCAAAAAATCTTCATCAGTGATTACACGAATGCCCGCCTGCTGCAGCAATACGGTTAAAATTCCGTTTCCATCCCGCAGCACATCGTTAAAACTGCCGTCATAAATTTTCCCGCAGCCGCAGGCAGCGCTTTTTGTCTTCAATATCGCCAGCCGCACTTTATGTTCTTTGGCCTGCCGCAGCGCCGCCGCCGCGCCTTTCAGCAACGCCGGGGTTACATCTTCTCCGGCGCTCGTAACCACCCGGGCTTTGCCGCAAACCACATCCCGGCCGTCGCCGCCGGAAATTTCACACGGCAGCCGCGGCACGGAAAGGCCGCCCAAAACTTCCGGGCAGACCGCAATCGCTTCGTTTTTTTTTCGCAGTATTTTAATCCGCGGGTCGGTCCGGGATTTCCCGTTATAACGGCAACGGTCTCCGGCCAGGCACGCGCTGACCATGATCACGGGATCCTCCGTTTCACCGAAGATACCTCATCTCAGGCCGGGTTGTTTTTTATAATGTTTTTCCGAACGCAGGCTTTGC
>JAQULA010000239.1 GCA_028718845.1 Candidatus Omnitrophota bacterium | reverse complement strand
CTGAATTATGGGGCTAATTTCACTAAAAATATAGGGGGGATCGATACGACGCTGTTTTTGGCCAAAGAGATCCGGCAAATGAATCGGCCGGGACGATGGATAACCACGACGTTGCGTTCAACGGTCAAATTCCGGCAACCCTAAAAAAGAACGGGGGGGGACGATGCTGAAAAATAAAAAGGGCATGCTGCTGATTGTGTTATATCTGGTTATTGCGATTTTGTTTGTTTTTCTGGGGATGTTTGTTTTTAAAAATATCTGGGAGGCGAAAAGTTCGGCGCGGTATAAGCAGGGTATGTTTGCTTTGTATTGCGCCGAGGCCGGGCTGGATAAGGCCGTATCGAAATTGCCGTCGAATACCACTCCGGAAAGTAATATTGTGTTAAACGATAACAACGGGGTCGCCCAAGGGGAGTATTCCTACCGGACCGTGGTTGTTGAAGTTGCAAAACGCTGGCGGGTGGAGAGCTGGGGGTATGTTCCTACCCAGGCGCAGGCAGTCAGCAGTATGCATCTGGAAGCCTATGTGTCTAAAAAAGACCTGCCGGATAATTTCTGGGACAACGCCATATATACTGCCGGCAATGTGCGGGTGAACGGCAGTGCTTACGATATTGAAGGTGATATCCGTTACGGCGGTTCGCTGATTCCGGGGACATTGGACCCGGCAAATTTTACCGGCACGACCGTTTCCGATTCTTCGGTCAATCCGCTGGTAAAACTGGATTTTGACAGTATGCGGGTAGTGGCGGCCAGTCAGATAAAAGCCGACGGCAGTGATAATGTTTATACCTTTATGGAAGTGGCAGCCGGCAATCCGCCGTTTCCCACCACATTCTGGTTCGATCAATCTGACCCGGATCCGAGCAAGTGGATTCCCAATGTGGTATATGTGGAGACGGATTTGATATTAAACGGGAATGTCGGCACCATCGGCGGGTTTTTTCTGGTTGTCGGAGATGTGGCGACCAATCCTTCGGCAACTTCGGAAACGACGATCAACGGTAACGGCCAGATTGACGGATGTGTATATAGTACCGGGCAGTTTCGCATAAACGGCGGAGGCACCGGTCTGAATGTTCTGGGCGGGGTTTGGTCCGGGACCGACGGCGTACGTTTAAACGGGAGTATTACGGTTGATTATCATAAGCCGTATATGGATGCGATCCGGTATATGATCAATCCCAGTTCATCGGTGCAGATTATTTCCTGGAGAAAACTTTAAGGTATGCGGCGTGACGGAAAATAGGCTGTTTCCTACTCCGGGAGAGTTGTCATATCCGTGCACCTGGCTTTACAAGGTGATCGGTGCCGATGGTGAATCGGTGCGCGAAGCGGTGGCTGAGGTGCTTACCGCATACGAATATACCCTGAGATTTTCCAATATCAGCAGTCGCGGAAAATACAACGCGTTCAATGTTGAGGTTCGGGTCGAGAGCCGGGAACAGCGGGATGAGATCTATCAGAAACTAAAGGCGCATCCCAAGATCAAAGTGGTAATGTAACCGGTCCCGGGACCATTCTTACCGGATATCGTTTCCCCATATTAGCAAAAAAAGTTTTATTTGGGTCGGATTAAGTTCCGGGGCTGATAAATCAAAGGAGGTAATCATGAATAGAAAATTGATGACAATAGTCGTGGGCATGATGTTTATTATCGGTTTATCCGCTCCAGTCTGGGCCGGACGCGGCGGTGGCGGCGGCGGTGGCGGTGGCGGAAGCAGCGGTTCGAACAGCGGTTCGAACAGCGGTTCCCGGCAGCAGCAGGAGCGCATGGAACTTGATTATCAGCAGCGTCTGGAAAATCAGGAAACTTCCCGGACAATGCAGGGTGTTTCCGGAGAAGGTAACGCTGAAAAGGAGCGGGATCAGCTGCAAATTCAAGATCAGACCCGTACCCAGGATCAGCTTAAGGAACGGACGGAGTCTCAGCAGCAATTGCCGGATTAAAATTTGCGAACAGCGAGGCGGATAGTATGAAGCAGCGTAAAAGCGGTAATTTATTTGCGCATATACCGCATCCGGATCCGGGTGAAGTCGTGACTGCTTTGCTGCGGCATGGTCCCATGGCCATTGAGCGGATTGTTTCGCTCGGACAGGTGACTCCGGCGGGTACATGGCTTGAGCAGGACAGCCATGAATGGGTCGTTCTGGTGCAGGGAGCGGCCAAATTATTGTTTGATGGTGAAGAAAAACTGTTTTATATGCAGCCGGGAGATTGGTGTGAAATTCCCGCGCAATGCCGCCACCGCGTGGAATGGACCGACCCGACGCAGAAAACTGTTTGGATAGCCGTACACTATAAGTAAAAAGGGAAAAGTAAATGTTACAAGTTGCGGTGTTATTGGAAAAAGTAAGAACGCAAAAACCGCTGGTGCATCATATCACCAATTGGGTGACTATTTACGATTGCGCGAACATCGTCAAAGCATTCGGCGCGTCACCGGTTATGGCCCATGCCGGGGAAGAGGCCGCGGATATGACGTCCCTGGCGTCGGCGCTGGTGTTGAATATCGGAACGCTGACCAAGGACCTTATTGTTGCCATGGAGCGCGCGGTGGAGTGTGCCGGCCAAAAAAAAATTCCGGTGGTGTTGGATGTCTGCGGGGCCGGGGCAACCCGGTTTCGCGATGATATGACGGATTTATTGCTGAATACATCGGCGATAAGTGTAATCAAAGGAAATGCCTCGGAAATCGCCAGGGTCGCCGGGTATGACGTGAAAACCCGGGGCGTCGACAGCGGCAGTGTCGATCATGATTGCGTGCGGATCGCCCGGGATTTAGCCCTACGGAAACGGTGTGTGGTGGTAGTTACCGGAGCTATCGATATTGTTGCCGGACCGGATAAAATGTTTATGGTCAAGAACGGCCACGTGATGATGAGCCATGTGGTGGGAACCGGCTGTATGGCGGCTTCGGTGATCGGTACGTTTTCCGCCGTTGCCGATGATGTTGGCGAGGGTGCGGCGGCCGGGTTGTGTTGTTTCGGAATCGCGTCCGCACTCGCCGCCGA
>JAQULA010000238.1 GCA_028718845.1 Candidatus Omnitrophota bacterium | reverse complement strand
GGTCATGGATCTCGTTTTCATACAAAACCACGTTACAGTAAATCCCGCGGATACTGGGCACCGGGACATCCGCGGGGGCTGCCACCCGCTGATTGACAAAATGATAGTCTTTATCGAACGAATAGTTGAGTTCAATCCCTTCGGCGCGGGTGGCGCCGATTTGTACCAGGCGATACCCGGCGGCATGAAACTCCCGGGTCCGGGCAAGCAAGGTATCGATCGCTATGATTTCCAGTTTTTGTTCTTCGGTCATCGTCAATCCTCTAGGTTAAACTTCTCCAGATAGACCCTTTCCCTTTTTTCCGTGACTTTTTCGGTTTTGAACTTCTTATAACCGAGTTTGGTGTAGAAAAAAATCGTGCGTTTACTTTTATGCCCGATAAATATTTCATAACGTTTCGCGTCTTTAAAATGCGCTTCGATGCCCTGCATAAGCTTTTTACCGATACCGAGGTTCTGGTACAACGGATGGACAATAAGCCGCCCGATAAAACAGCCGCCCCCGTCGGCATAAGCGCGCACGGAACCGACAATCTTGTTGTCCATGACCGCCTTTAGAAAAACCTTGTGTGAAAAATCCTGTTTTAATTCTTCCACGGTCTGGCACAGGGGCGAAAGGGTAAAATCATTGTACAGCTCCGCTTCGCTCTGATAGGCCAGTTTTTGCAAAGCAAGCACCTCTTCGGCATCGGTAAAAAATGCCGGCGACACTTCCAACGCCTCCAACCCGGCGGCCATGGACTTCAATTTCGCCCGCTTAGCCTCCAGGACGCCGATGGCCTGGACAATCCCGTCGATGATCGCTTCCGGACGCACCGCGCAGCCCGGCACATACACATCCACCGGAATCAGCTTATCCACCCCGCCGCTGACATTATAGCATTCCCGGAAGATCCCGCCGGAAGCGGCGCAAATCCCCAGCGCCACCACCACCTTGGGATCCGGCATCTGGCTGTAAATATTCTGCAGCACATCTTTATTCTGCTCATTGACCGAGCCGGTTACCAGAAATATATCGGCATGCTTGGGATTGCCGGTATTGACAATTCCCAGGCGCTCGACATCGTAGACCGGGGTCAGGGATGCCAGCACCTCGATATCGCAGCCGTTACAGCTGGAGGCGTCATAATGGATCACCCAGGGAGATTTTTTAAAATACGGCACGGCTACCTCGGCATAAAAAATAAAACCATAATATTTCCCAATCCCAACACCAACGCTACCAGCCACGCGCTGGCCAGCGCCGCCTGCCATTTCACCCGGGCGAAGGTGTTATCAATAAGAATAATCAAAAAATAAGCGGTTAAACTTGCCGCTATTCCGCGGACAATATTATCGGCAAAAAATAAATACACAAACCCCAATACCAGGATATTCTCGTACCAGTGCGCCAGTTCGATCAATGCCAGGGCCCGGCCGGAAAACTCGGTGGTGATCCCTTTAACCAGCTCCTGGTGCGCGTGATGCGATGTCGACAGATCGAACGGAGATTTCCGGAACTTGATTACCATAATGTAAACGAACCCGAACAGCAAGCCGGGCAAATACATTACCAGCGGTTTATTGAAGCGGAGAATATCCGCGACGGCGAAACTTCTGGTTACCATGTACATGCCGACCGCGCTGAGAATAACCGCCGGCTCATAGGCGACCATCTGGATGAGTTCGCGCTGCGCGCCGATAAAACTGTACGGTGAGCTGGCCTTATACCCGGCCAGCACAAAAAATATTCCGGCCAGGGTAAAAGCGAAAATGACCAGCAGCAGGTCTCCGCCGGTAAAAAACAGTCCGCCGGTAAAGATAATGAACAGTAAAAAAAACACGATATAAAAATTCTGCGACCGCCGCACCACCAGATTTTCTTTTTCAAATAATTTCAGGAAATCAAAAAACGGCTGGCACAGCGGCGGGCCGATCCGTCCCTGCATCCGGGCGGTGATCTTCCGGTCCAATCCGGACAATAAGCCGCCCAGCAGCGGAGCGATAACGAGATAAGCGAATAATAACAGTACCGTCTTCATAGTTTTGACACCGCCAGCAGGATAATGCTCAGCACGGCACAGGCCATGACCCCGTATTTGAACAGCCGCTTCTCGCCTAAATAATCGGTAAGATAATAATTTTTCATCTGCATATTGATAACCGCGTCTTTTGCCCCGCGAAATTTCGTATGGGTGTCGATATTCGCCCCGCCCAGATAGGCGTCAACCACTTTCACTTTTTTGCCGTAATTGATAAAGCTCAGCGGAAAAAGCATGACCATGCCCAGCATGATCGACATGATCACGATATTTCCATGGCTCATAACCACGGCCTTGCCGCAGATCTCGATTACATACGGCTCGATCAATATCGAAGATACCGCCGGAAAAAATCCGCACACCCCGATCGTCATGATCGATAATGCCGATAAAGCGATCCATTCAGTGCGGGCAACGTCATCCTCGAGGCTCTCCTTTTCTTCCACCACCGAGATAAGCGTTCCCATCCATTTCACCCAGAAAAACAGCGAGGCGGAACTGCCGAAGACCACGAACACTGCCAGCAGCGGGTTAAAGTCGACCAACGCCTTGAGTACCGCCCATTTGCTGATCAGCATACCGAACGGGGCCAGGAACATCCCGGCCATCCCGATCTGCATCATGATCGAGAGCTTGGGCATGCTGATAATCAGGCTGGACATCTCTTCGATATTGCGGCTGTGGATGCGGTGTTCGATGACCCCCACGCACAAAAACAGCAGGCATTTGGCAACCGCGTGAAAAATGATCAACAGCGCCGCCGCCCATAAAGCCTCGTAGGTGCCCACTCCGGCGCACAGCACAATCAGCCCCAGATTCGCGATCGTGGAATAGGCCAGGATCTTTTTGGCGTCGGACTGGCTGATCGCGATACAGGAGGCGATTAAAAAGGTCAACCCGCCGATCAAAGCCAGCACCAGCCCCGGCAGGGTCCCCTCCAGCTGGGAGGCAAACCTAAGAATAATATAAACCCCGGCCTTTACCATCGTACTGGAATGCAACAGCGCGGAG
>JAQULA010000237.1 GCA_028718845.1 Candidatus Omnitrophota bacterium | reverse complement strand
CGAGCTGGAAAGTTTTCGCGCCTATGCCCGGATGTTTCCCGATCGGACGATACTGTTGGTGGACACCTATGATTATCGGCAGGGTGTCCGCAACGCGATTATCGTGGCCCGGGAGTTGAAAGCCAAAGGGTTCCGGCTTTTCGGGGTACGCCTGGACAGCGGCGACCTGGCTAAAGAAAGTAAAAAAATACGTGCGATGCTGGATCGCAGCGGGCTGAACGCGGTAAAAATCGTGGTCAGCGGAAATCTGGACGAATACAAGATCGAAAGACTGCGGCGGGCCAAGGCCCCGATTGATATTTTCGGAGTGGGAACGAATATGGGCGTTTCCGCGGATGCGCCCTATTGTGACGTTATTTACAAAATCAGCGAAATTACCGACCGTCGGGGTGTGTTTACTCCGACGATGAAACTCAGCGCGCACAAGGTTACTTTCCCGGGGCGCAAGCAAGTTTATCGCCGCCGGGACCGCCGGGGGCGGTTGCTGCGCGATGTGCTTGTCCTGGAAGGGGAGCGCGGCGCGGGAACCCCGCTTCTGAGCAAGGTGATGGAGCGCGGGAAGCCGTGTTCCGCGGGGACGCGACTGGAACAGGTGCGCCGGTATGTGCAAAATCAGCTGGCCGACCTGCCGTCACGCTATAAACGGTTAAAGCCGGAAGCGGTATATCCGGTGGCAAAAAGTGCGCGGCTGGTCCGGTTGAGTTTGGCAAAAAAACAACAGTTGGAAAGATCAAGGCGTGCGGAACGGCTTGAATACGTTGCGACAAAGAGGATGAAATAATGAAAAAATATAATAAAAAAGAAAACTTTTCCCTGAGTTTTGAAATTGAATTTTTCGAAAAGTTACTGAAAGACAATCCGGAATTTATCGACGCGCTTATTCCGCTTGCCGAGGCGTATACCAAGGCCGGTGAGTATGAAAAAGGATTGGATATCGATAAACGGTTATCAAAGATTCTGCCGGATGACCCGGTCGTACGCTATAACCTGGCGTGCAGCTACTCGTTGGTCGGCAGGATCGATGAGGCGTTTGAAGCGCTCCATGCGGCGATCGGGATGGGGTATAATGATTTTCGGCATATGGACGCGGACCCGGATCTTTCCGGCGTGCGCAATGACCAGCGGTATCAGAAGATGATTTCCGATTTCGCGGAGAAAAAAAGGAGCAAAAAATGGAATGGGTAAACCTGCTTGATGAACTCAAAAGTTCAGCCTTGAAAGAAATGGCGAATATCGGGATAAGCCATGTGGCAACGGCGATCGGAGAGATATCCAAGGAAAGGATTACTATTTCGCTGCCGGAACTGTATTCTTTTTCCAAAGACGAACTGCTTGCGGCCACCAATCAGAACGGCGGGGTTGCCGCCGCTTATTTGCGGGTTGACGGTATTTCCAATCTCACCGAAACATTGATTCTGGTGCCGAGGAAAGACGCGCTGGGGCTGATGGATAAATTCGTCAACGGCCAAAATCAGGAAGTTATCGATACCGGAACATTGTCTCTGGAAGAGCAAAAAAGTATTTTTTTGGAGGTGAGCACGGCTATTGCCGCGACTTATTTTTCCGCGGTTGATTCGATGTTTAACCTGAAAACGAATTGCAGCGTTCCGCTGATAAGCTTCAACAAGGAAGAATTGCATAACTTCATTACTTCTACGGTTCATCATAACGAAGGGATCAGCGTGAAGGTTTCTTTTTCCAGTGAAACATCGAAGTGCGTGGGCAGTTTTTTGCTTATTCCCGATCCGCATACCCTGGATGTGTTTTTCCGGAACATCGGGCTGGTTTGACGACGGGGATAATCCGGAAAAAAAGATTGCCGGCCGAGGTGGCTTTTGATCGCCGGAGAATTATTGAAGATTACTTTTCGTGGAAAGAGGGAAAGGAGTTCCCATGGTAAGCGTCAGTTTATATAAAATCATCATGCATGAAAACAAACAGGATCAGGCGATTATTTTAAAAGAAAAAAACGGAGAACGCCAGCTTCCGATCATTATCGGAGTGGCCGAAGCCGCGGCGATCAAGATGAAAGTGAGTAATCTTAAACCGCCGCGTCCGCTGACTCATGATTTGTTGTGCAATATCATTGAAAAGGTCGGGGTGAAGATCGACAAGGTGGTTATTACCAAGCTGGAAGGCAATACTTTTTACGCGCGGATTGTCCTGCGTATTAACGATTCGGATACCGTCGATATCGATGCCCGTCCCAGCGACAGCATCGCTTTGGCGCTCCGGGCGAATGCCCCGATGTATGTCGAAGAAGAAGTCTTTGAAAAGTTACAGTTTTTGAATGGCTAACGGCGTGCGCGTTCCTCAGGCGTTAGGGGTTATCCGGCAGGACCCGGTGTTGCGAACAATCAATGCCGTGGCCCGGGAGCAGCGGATCGGGATCTATCTGGTCGGCGGCGCGGTGCGCGATATGTTCCTGCGCCGGGCATCGTCCCGGGCGGTTGAATGGGATTTTGCCGCGGACCATAACGCGCTGGAATTCGGAAAAATCCTGGCGCGGACGTTATCGGCGTCTTATGTCGTACTTGACGCGGATACGCGTACGGCCCGGGTTATCTATACTACTCCGGAGCGGAGTTACGAGCTGGACATTGCCGACTTTCGGGCGCCGACATTGCGGGAAGACCTGCGGCGCCGTGATTTTACCATGAATGCTCTTTGTTGTGATGTGCGGCGGCTGGTCGAAGGATCGGGAACCGGACCGGTAATCCGGGACCCTTTTAACGGGGTTGCCGATATCCGGAAGCGCAGCGTTCGCGTGACTCGGGGGCTTAATATTGCCGATGACCCGCTGCGGATCCTGCGCGGGTTGGCGTTTTGCGCGCAGCTTAATTTTTCGCTGGAACCGCGGACGCTGGCAGTGATGAAAAAAAGCACTGCGGCATTGCGCCGGGTTTCTCCGGAACGTATCCGTGAAGAACTGGCCAAGATATTGAAAGCCCCGCGTTCATTTGGGCGGTGCCGGATCATGGATAGCCTGGGGATATGGGAAATTATCCTGCCGGAAACCCGGCTGCTGAGATC
>JAQULA010000236.1 GCA_028718845.1 Candidatus Omnitrophota bacterium | reverse complement strand
AAAATCGGCGATGTTTTTACTGGTATATTTCGGTTCCGCGTCGGTAAAATCCATAAGAACGTTGAAATCAATGCCCAGTTTATTCAGCATATCGAAATTGTTATAGCGTAATTCGCTGGCGATGGAAAGCGCGGTAAGGAACGGGTTTCCCAGACAACCGCCGATCGTCCAGAATTCTTTCTCGCCGAAGATCAGTTTCGCCTGGTTCTTTTCCAGCAGGTCCTGTAATTCGAACAACCGGTTCCCGCGATAGGTTACATCGCCGATAACCACCGGGATCGCCGTGGGAAAACTGGCCAGCAGTTCGGCCACGGAACGGTAGGTCGCGTGCGGATCGGAAAAAATAAGATAATCGTTGGAAGCCAGCAGGGTATACAGCATTCGCTGCATCTTCTGCGCGGTCCGCTCGTTTTCCAAAAGCAGCCGGGTAGGACCCCGCACCGCGCGGACGGAAATAATGTCATTGAATATCTGTCCGGCCACAGCGTTACAGACACCCTGAAAAGACATTTCCGAGATATTAATTCCGTACAAATCGGCGGAATCGATCGTGGCAACGAACAACCGCGCCATGTGCGCAAATACCGGGGAAGAATACGTATTGGCCAAAAGCGCCCGGATCTGTTCATATCCGCTCAGGGAATGTCTGCGCAGATCCAGCAAATGTTCCGCCACCGCTTCTCCGCCGCGCTGAGCGAACAACCGTTCCAGAGAATCCACCACCATTTCATCCCGGTTGCGCATTACCTGAGCATGACGCGATTCCACCAGCAAATCCCGCGCCTGATCCCATCCGCCCTGGCGGACGGCATGCACGATCCGGCCGGCTTGTTCCGGCGTAAAATCGGTCAACAGCCATTCCTGGAGATAACGCAGGATCCGCTCGAACGAAAAATTACCGGTTGCCTCGCAATAATCCCGCAGGATATCAAGAATCAGAACATCACGGCTGCCGGTTGTCTCCGCTTCGGCGTAAATCCGCGCCCGGTCCAGGCTGGTTCCCGAGGGACGCATGATCAGCCAACTGCCGTTATTGAAAACGATCTTCACTTCCCGAAGTTCCGGTAAAGCCTCCGGATTGGAAACAACCACCCGGGATACCGTTCGGCCCAGGAATTCGTCGTCTTTGCGGATTTTCCGCAAATTTCGTATGTAGGTTATCCCTGTCCCGGAGCGCGGCACCTGCAATTCCTGCATGTAACCGAAATCCAGGCCCATATCCGCGTTTCGCTGGGCCTCACGAATACGGCCCCGCAGGGTCATGGCATAATACTTGCACTCCGCGGCAATACAGGAAAAAATCAAGTTGGCCAGTACCCCGTCCTTATCGATTCCCACGGTCCCATTGCACAAGACCATGCCGCCGTTGCCTTCGAAGCCGGCAAGAACTTTATACCCCTGCCGGCGCAGCTCTCCGATCTTCCGCGAAACATGCTTAAAGCCGACCGGGACACGCTCTACGTCAAGCCCGTATTTCTGAGCGATACGGGTCAGCGCATCACTGGTCGTATAGGTGCTGACAATATGCGTATAGCCGTCAAGCAGCCCGGCCTGCCCGAGATAATCGATCAACAAGACAAAAAGTTCATTCCAATCGATGAATTCCCCCTCGACAACCGCGAACCGGTCCGCGTCGCCGTCATTGGAAAGGATCAGGTCAACCGGCGCGCCATTGTTGCGGACCACATTTTCCCAGCTCTCTTCCATCTTCCGCGTCGGATGCGGCACCCGGTCGATTCTCCGGATAACCGGCGCATAGTCCAGCGGGTCGCGGATAATCGTGCCGTTCTCATCGATGACCTTCACCCCGAACCCAAACTCGGATAATACCCGCGGCATTATATACGCGCCGCTGCCCTTAAGCGGGTCATACATGATCGTCAGCGCGCCGGGATCGATCCCCATTGTTTTCATCCGGGACATGATCCGCGTCAGCAAAGGATTCTCTTTCAGCACCCGATTGACATACGTATCCCCGGCATCGTTAACCGCCCGGATCTTATGACCGGCATAATAACGCTCGAACTCGCCCGAAGGCACGGCGATATCGCGCGTCCGGTACAACCGCATGAATTCACGATACACATCCGACATCCCTTCGATCATTACCGCGCCGTCGGGCTGGCGCGGACAGAATCCGTTATCCGGAGTGGGATTATGACTGCCGGTGATCATTACTCCGCCGACAAGATCGGGGTTGTGTTTTTCCAACCCCAGCAAATTGGCGAGCACCGGGGATTGTGTCGGAACGGAAATAAAATGCACTATAAGCCCATACGAGGCAAACACCGCCGCGGCGGTCTGCGCGATAAGCGGAGAACTTTCCCGGGAATCATAGCCGACATAAATAATTTTTTGATTCAGGTCCCGATGCTGTTTTTTCAGCACCTCGGCAAACGCCGCCGCCAGGTACGGAGACGCGGTGATGACCGCCTCCGCGGACCCGCGCATACCGGAGGTGCCTTCGAACGTCAATTGGGGTTCCCGGTACAGTTTGTACAGTTGGTTTTGCGCGGACGCGCCCGGTTCCGGCAGGGAAAAATCTTCGATAAAAACGGTCCGATGAGCCCCTTGTAAATCGCGTTCTTTTTTGTCGGTGACATAAAGATAGAACTGGCCGATATAATTTCTTTTCGTCGCCAGCGAAATCCCCGCCGCCCCGGGTTTGAGCCCCCGCATCACATTCCGGTCAAAATGCGATTCATTGGCAGCCACCGCGCAAACGGTAATCCCGTGCTGCCGCAATTCCGCCTGGATTTCCGGCCGCGCCAGAAACGCCTGGATCATTTCCTGCATACTGCGGGAAATAATCGCCACATTGACGCCGGAGCTTTTGGATATTGCCTTCAGTTCTTCGATAATCCGCAGGGCCGCCGGATTCAGGGTCAAAACTTTCGCCTGCGCCTCGACATCATTCCGGGTCAATCCGGCAAACAGAGCGAATCCGGTTTCGATCGCTTTTGTCTCCCGGAATTTTTTCCATAACCGCATTCTTTGCGCGAACACCGAAAATTTTGCGCGGATGCCGCGCGCCTGCGCCAGCGACCGCGAC
>JAQULA010000235.1 GCA_028718845.1 Candidatus Omnitrophota bacterium | reverse complement strand
GATCACTAATGTGACCCAAGGCGGTATTATTGAAGAAATCGGCCTAAAAAACAACGATATCCTTACTCAGGTAAACGGAATCCGGCTGGATAATCTTTTTTCGCTTATTAATATTGCTCAAAAATTGAAAACTTCGAAAACTATCGAGCTGGAAATTGTAAGGAATAATGTTCCGTTAATGCTGAAGTATTCGGTCCGCTGACATAACCACTTTCCGTAGCAGGAGCTTAGAAGGGCATACCTGACCAATATTGACAATTCTGGCGGTGCATGTTATACTTTAAGCAAGAGGTAATTATTTTTTTGACAATATTTTAAATACTTTTATAATACTTATATATATCGTATTGAAAGGAGGGTGAAATGTCAAATAATCTGTTTATTCAGCGCCGGTTTCAGGTTCAAAAAGAGCTGGAAAACGGCTGTGTGCATTTTATCGGGTCCTTATATATAGCTTATTACTTTTACGTAAACAATGAATTATATGTTTCCAAATATGCCCTCTGCGTCAAATATACAAAAACCATGGAGGAATTGAAACAGCTAATGAAACACTGATAATCCTCCGGAACTACCGTGCTCGAAAAGCTCCTCGTTTGAGGAGCTTTTTTATTTGACATTTGACTCGATAATGAGTAAAATCATATGTCTAAGTTCTGCATCGGCGCAGAGGGGCTGCCGGTTAATTTTGGTTCACGCAATTCATTAGCTGGATTATTCATGTATACAATAAGCAAATTGAAAAACGGTTTAAAGCTCGCCTCGCATAGCCTGGCCAATACGCGTTCGGTAGCGATCGGTGTCTGGGTCGGGGTGGGAGGGCGCTATGAGCCGGAGGTTCACAGCGGTATTTCTCATTTTTTCGAGCATTGTGTTTTCAAGGGAACCCGCAGGCGTAGTTACCGGCAGATTAAGGAGTCCATTGAAGGCGTAGGCGGACAGCTGAACGGCTTTACCAGTGAGGAAGTCACCTGTTTTCTCGCTAAGGTTTTGACCCGGCATGTACCGCTTGCCTGCGATGTACTGCTGGATATGGTGCTTGATCCCCGATTGAGCCCGCGGGATGTGGAAAAAGAACGCCGGGTTATTATCGAGGAAATTAAAATGTATAATGATCTGCCGCAGCACGTGGCGTATGACCGATTGCTTCAGTTGTTGTGGCCGGGGCATCCGCTGGGCAGAAATTTAGCCGGAAACTTTTCATCACTTTCGCATATCGGCTGCCCGGAGTTGCGTGCTCATCAGGCGCGTTATTGCGGCGCCGATAATCTGTTGATCAGCGCCTGTGGAAATATCACCCATGCAACGCTGATGCGGCACGTCAATGGGGTTTTGCGGCAAAAGAGCCCGGAGTTGGTTGAATCCGGCACGGAAAAGTTTCTGCCGTTGTCGGTAAAACAGGAGCAGGCCCAGGTGGTTTTCGAGAGTAAAAACACCCAGCAAACGCATCTTTGCCTGGGGTTTCATGCCCCGCGGCGCGATGCTCCCCAGCGATATGCGGTTACCCTGCTGCATATTATTCTGGGGGCGAACATGTCCAGCCGTTTATTTAATGAGGTGCGCGAAAAAAAAGGTTATGCCTATGAGATCGGAACCTCCCTGCGTAAGTTTAACGACGGGGGGGCGTTTGTCGTGCATGCCGGGGTGGTTAATGAAAAAGCGGCAGCCGCCGGCGGGGTTATTGTTAATGAGCTGCGGAGAATCTGCGACCAAGCCGTCGGCGATGACGAATTAAAACGGGCTAAAGACTATTATGTCGGGCAATTTACCATGGGACTGGAAGATAACTCGGAGCATATGATCTGGCTGGGTGAAAATATCATGACCCGGGGTAAGCCGGAGTACCCGGCCGGAATTATCCGCGGTATTCAGCGTGTTGGTAAAAACGAGGTCCGGGACGCCGCCCGGATGATATTCAAAACGGCGACGGCGAATCTTGCGATTGTCGGACCATATAATAAAAACAGCCGGGATGCCCTGGAGGCCCTGGTACGGGAGATGTAGCGTGAAACAGCGAAAAATATTGATAGCACCGTCGATTCTCGCGGCGGATTTCAGCCGCCTGGAGAATGAAGTCAAAACTATCGAACGCGGTCGTGCCGACCTGGTCCATGTCGACGTGATGGACGGACATTTCGTGCCGAATATCTCGATCGGACCGGCGGTGGTTGCCAGCCTGAAAAAACGCACTTCGCTTCCGCTGGATGTGCACTTAATGATCGATGATCCCTGGTTTTTTCTGGACGCCTTTATTGCCGCCGGCAGCGCGGTAATCACGGTTCATGTTGAGGTGTGTTCTTTGGCCATGCTGAAAAAAATACGTAAAAAACTGCGCGAACACAAGGTGCGTTTCGGAGTAAGTTTAAATCCGCATACTCCGCTTAAAAAGCTCTGGCCGATAATGGATTTCGCCGATATGATATTGATCATGAGCGTACAGCCGGGGTTTGGCGGGCAGGAATTTATCCCCGGGGTATTGCCGAAGATCAGCAGTGTGCGCAAAAAATTTTCCGGGGATATCGAAGTCGACGGCGGAATCACCAGCACCACGGCGCCCCTGGTACTGGCGCATGGGGCGAATATTCTGGTCGCCGGTTCCTATGTTTTTCGTGCCGCCGACCGAAAAAAAGCGATTGCGAGTTTACGTTTATGCAAAAAATAACTTTTGGGACCGATGGATTCCGGGGGATTATTGCCGATAATTTTACTTTCGCCAATGTAACCAGAATTGCCGCCGGTATTGCCGGGTATTTGCGGGTAGCCCAGCCTGCGGCCAGGCAATCAGGGGTCATTGTCGGTTATGACCGCCGGTTTTTGTCCGATGTTTTTGCCGAGCGGGTCGCCCGGGAACTGTCCCGGTCCGGGATTCCCGTGTTTCTGAGCAAGTCGCCGGTGCCGACCCCGGCGGTAAGTTGTTATATTCGCAAACATCGCCTGCCGTCAGGGATTATCGTGACCGCCAGTCATAATCCGGGATTGTTTAACGGAATAAAAATAAAAAATGAATTCGGCGCTTCCGCCGGTCAGGAAGTTACTACGATGGTAGAACAACTGACGGAG
>JAQULA010000234.1 GCA_028718845.1 Candidatus Omnitrophota bacterium | reverse complement strand
AGACTGGAGCGTGCGATGAAAAGATCTTTGATCCGGGTGTGGAAGGAATTCGATAGCGACGAGGTAAAAAAACATCTGCTATTGGCCGGGGAATTGACCGCCAACTGCGAAAATTGCCGGCACATGGGGATTGATTTTTTTCGGGAAAAAACCTGCCCGCAATGCCATACGGTCTTTCAATATATCGGCTTTCGTAAAAAAGAGAATAAAGCCGAGGAATTATCGATCATTTCCCGCGTGAAAGAAAAACGTCTGGACCTGACCATTGTCGATTATGATGATATTAAGCACGCTTGTGGTAAGTCGAAAGCGCATGACCTGCTGGGGATGTGAGGCAGTCGCTTAGGCGGCCTTGGTGATTTTTCCGCAGCGAATGCAGGTAGTGCATACCAACGCGGTCTTATTCCCGCCGTTAATCCGGATCTTTATATTTTGCAGATTAGGCCGGAACATGCGTTTGGTAATACCGGTGGTTTTCTTACCGACTCCGCCTTTTTTCTTCGCCATACCGCGCTGGGTGATTGATCGTCCCGCAACCGGGCCTTTTCCGCAAATATCGCATACTTTAGACACGTGAAACCTCCCTATTAGTAAGTAACTCCGAAAACAGTAACCGCTCCAATATGTTTGAAAACTATAGCATAAATATGCCGATTTGTCAACGGCTTTCCCGGTGGCGTTAAGCTTCAGTGATGCAATAATTGTAAGATGTTAATATGTAATTAGTTGTGATAGCAGAAAAAATTGCGAAATAAAAAAAGATGTGGTATACTTTAACACCTTTTTAAATTGAGGGGTAATGAAGTCCGACAAGGAGGCGTAATGAGACGATTGTTATTTAAGTTTATCAGTACGGTAATTATTTATTCGATGGTGTTGACCTTGGTCCCTTTCGACGGTTATTGTCTTGAGGGGCGGCAGGAGCTGGCAAAGGGAATCGTAACCATGCTTGCCCCGAGGCTGTCGATCCCGCAGAGTGCTTTTCCCCAGGTTTTTGAACAAAAAAATCCGCCCCGGACACTGCTTCCCGCGCCTGCGGTTATGCATAAAAAAGAACAACGGCCATGGTTGCAGCGTCTGTTCCCTAATTTGTACAAGCTTTTTCAGGAGCGTCCGCTGATGACGGTTTCCATGGAAGGGTACCATGAAAAATATTCCACTCAGGCTTTGAATGCCAATTCCAAGGGCGGTTTGGGCGCTTTTTTCGGTTGTCTGATCCGGGGGCTGAAAGCGAACGGAGTTAAGACCGTGGCGTTTCAGCCGGATTTTTCGATGCGGCGGCGTCAGCTGGTTAAACTAAAACATGATTATGTGGTCGACAACCGGGTTGTCGGGGTATTGTCGAATTTGAACTGGCGTAATTTTTCGGCCAGCGCTTACCCGATCGTGGAATCGATGCTGGAGCTGTCGGAAAAGGATATCCTTTCTTTAAGTAACTTTGAAAAGACGGTTATGGCCGATAAAGAGTCCGCCTTATATACCGGGATTTATACCAACGGATGGAATCCGGCGGATAAACAGGCGGATCAGATAGATGTCGGTAAAGAGAATATCGCCTATGTGTATACCGCGGTATTGAGCGTGCTTGTTGAGGCGGCGGTTATCGGAGAGAAAATAAACGTAGCGGAGCGGGCGGTACGTAAGGTATTCACGATACTTCATTTTAACGGAAATTTGAACGGGAAAGCTATTAAAAAGACCATCGAGATATTGCAGCATCTTTCCCGGGAAAAGCAGGTAACCCTGGATCATTTTACCGCGGCTATAAAAACGGATGAATCGTTTAGCACCTTTATTGAGAACAGCGGAGTCAGCTATGAAGTCCTGTTTTGCTTATTAATAAATTACCTGGCGAGGATTGCGGTAACGAAGGAACAGGTTGTCGTGAAGGAGCCGGTTTCCTACGATAACGAACCGGGGGAATTTATCAAGGATAAGGACGGCAATGAATTCGTCGTTACGGTGGGAGGGTTGAATGTGAATAATCCCGACCAAACCGTTTACTATGATATTAAGTTCCGGTGCTATTTTGACGGCAATATCGCGCGGGTACAGCTGGTTTGTCCGGAATTATATAAATTGCTGTACGATTCGGATTCCTCCCGAGAGGGTAAACGCCAGCGTTTCAATGAATATATGGTAAGCTCCTGGGCGATGTACGCGTTTATCAAGCATTTTCCCGAATATAAGCCGGGGCTGATCCATTTTAACGAGTCCCCGTTTATTCTTCTGAATGCGCTGGTCCAGGCCGATCCGTTGATGGAAGACATTCCGTCTTTATATACCAACCACACGGTTGTTGCCGCCGGCTTGCCGAAATATTATCCGGATACCGCGGACCTGAACCGGTTGTTCGAGATCATGGCCGGCGGGTATGCGATCAGTCGGCAAAATATTTCCTTTTCCATAAAAGGCGATTTGGGTGATAAGGCGGTTGATCGGATCAAAGCAGTGTTTACGCATGAGGGGAGCGTTGATTTATCGTTTGCCGCGGTTGAACTGGCGGACGCGACCAACGGTGTCAGCGATGAACACGCGAAAGTAACCAGGAATTTGTTCCATACCGTCAAGGACGTCTTCGGCGTGCTGAACGGGTCCAGCGATTATTGGAGAAATGAAAAACTGATCGCATTGCGGGAACGGGAACAGAGCGGCGGCGGCGATATTACCGCCGGCGAATTATGGGACATCCATCAGGATGACGGAAAAATGCGGCTGATTGCGGAGATTGAAAAACGCACCGGAGTACGTTTGAATGCAAATATGCCGGTAGTTTCATTGATCCGGAGAATTTCTAATTATAAAAGCCAGTATCCGATTCTTAAAGATATTATTCATGTGCTGTGCTCCGACCGCGGAACATTGGTCAGAACCCGCTGGGGAGAGTTGGAAGGGCTGGGTCAGCAGGTAATTGTCGGCGGGTTTGCCTATACCGGTTCCGACGAGGCGGGCTGGGTCGAGGCTTTCCTGAGCTGGATGAATGACCCGGATTTAAGAGGCCGGTTTGTGTTTGTTCCCGATTCCGATGTCGAATTGTTGAATCTGCAGGCCATCGGTTCGGATATTTGCGTTAATTGTCCCTT
>JAQULA010000233.1 GCA_028718845.1 Candidatus Omnitrophota bacterium | reverse complement strand
GAGACTTTTGAAGTCGGACAAAAGATCGAAGTGGATATTTTTAAGCCGGGTGATTTTGTCGATGTCTGCGGGCTTTCCATCGGAAAGGGGTTCCAGGGCGGAATGAAGCGCTGGGGCTGGAGCGGCGGTCCGAGCGGGCATGGTTCGATGTCGCATCGCCGGATCGGGTCGAAGGGAGCGAATACTTCGCCGGGAAGAACCGTGCGCGGGCATCATATGCCGGGCCATATGGGGCATAGCCGGATTACGGTGCAAAACCTGGAAGTCGTGAAGGTCGATAAAGAAACAAACACGTTAATGGTCAAAGGGGCGGTGCCCGGGCATAAGGGCAGTTATTTGATGGTAAGGAAAGCCAAAAAAAAATAGCGGAGAACCACCGCGGTGTTAGCGGTGGGCGCAATAGATAACGTAAAGGTTTAAGGTGGAATGATGGCGGAGCTGAAAAAAACGAAAAAGACGGACGAAACGGATAAATCCCCCAAGGGGTTTACGCTTTTAATTACCAATGTGGCAGGCAAAGAGGTCGGTAAAGTGGATCTCGACCCGTCGGTTTTTGACGGTAAAGTGAATCTGCCGTTATTGCATCAGGTTACGCTGATGTATCAGGCGAATAAGCGCCAGGGAACGTCTAAGACGAAAAAACGCGGCGAGGTCAGCGGCGGTAATTCCAAGCCGTGGCGTCAAAAAGGCACCGGAAGAGCGCGTGCCGGTTCCAGCCGCAGCCCGTTGTGGCGCAAAGGCGGGGTTATATTCGGACCGGTTCCGCGGGATTATTCTTATCAGCTGCCTAAAAAAATGAAGCGGATCGCGTTGATTGCCAGCCTTAATTCGCGCCTTAACGATAAGACCGTTAAGGTCGTGGATGAATTGGCGGTTACCTCCGGCAAGACCAAGGATTTCGCGGGCATAATCAGCGCCCTTAAATTACAAAAAAAGTCATTATTCGTGTGCGATACGACGTCCGATACGACCATGCGTTCTTCGAGAAATATTCCCGCGCTTAATTTAAAGCGTTGGGAAATGGTTAATGCCCTGGATGTCCTGTCGCATGATAATCTGGTTATAACCGCGAAGGCGCTGGAACAGTTGACCGCTCGTTTAAAAAGAGGAGAATAATCGCAGTGCAGAACCAATTTAAAGTAATTAAATATGTATTGCGCACGGAAAAAGGCACGTCCCTAGGCGGGGAAAATAAATACATATTTTGTGTCGATAAAAAAGCGAACAAAATCGAGATCAAAGACGCCGTCGAATATGTTTACCGGGTAAAGGTTGCCGCGGTCAATACGACCGTAATGCCGGGAAAAAACCGGCGGGTGCGCTATAAAACCGGAAAGACGCCGGATTGGAAAAAAGCAATCGTTACCCTGAAACCGGGGCAAAAAATAACGATCGCGTAACATCAAGATCTCTCGCCTGAAAAGGCTCGAGATTAACTCACCCCTGGAAAACGGGGTTCGTTAAGGAGATTGAACGTGGGTATAAAACGATATAAACCGACAACGCCGGGAATGCGCTGGAGAACCGGTGCCGATTTTAGCGATATCACAAGCTCAACGCCGGAAAAATCATTGACCGTGGCTTTGAAAAAAAGCGGCGGAAGAAACGCATTGGGCCGGGTTACCTGCCGGCATCGCGGCGGCGGGCACAAACGGCGTTACCGCATTATTGATTTTAAGCGGGATAAATACAACATGGCGGCAAAAGTTCTGACCATCGAGTATGACCCGAACCGTTCCAGCCGGATCGCCCTGGTTCAATATGCCGACGGCGAAAAGCGTTATATCATTGCCCCGGTCGATTTGCGGGTTAATGAAGAAGTGATGTCCGGAGAAAATGTGGAAATCAAAATCGGCAATGCTCTGCCGATCCGTAATATCCCGCTGGGTACATTTGTTCATAATATTGAAATGATTCCCGGCCGCGGGGCGGTATTGGCCCGCAGCGCAGGGACCGCGGCACAGGTTATGGCTAAAGAAGGAGCCTATGCGCATATAAAATTGCCTTCCGGCGAAATCCGGCTGGTGCCGATCGGCAGCTACGCGGTTATCGGACAGGTGGGAAATCCCGATCACGAAAAGATTTCCCTGGGCAAAGCCGGGCGGAAGCGCTGGCTGGGTATCCGGCCGACGGTGCGTGGTGTGGTCATGAACCCTATCGATCATCCGCATGGCGGCGGTGAAGGAAAAGCCGGACAGGGTAATCCGAATCCGGTAAGCCCCTGGGGCAAACCGACCAAAGGATACCGGACCCGTTGTCCCAAGAAAATATCGAATAAATTTATCGTAAAACGTCGCTCGAAATGACGCAATTACCACAGGAGTGTTAGGATATGTCTCGTTCAATAAGTAAAGGTCCGTATGTCGAAGCGAAGTTGGTGAAAAAAGTGGAAAAAATGGGCCAAAGCCATGATCGCAAGCCGATCAAGACCTGGTCCCGGCGTTCGACAATTGTGCCGGAATTTGTCGGATTTACCTTTTCCGTTCATAACGGTAAGTCGTTCATTCCGGTATTTGTGACCGAAAACATGGTCGGCCATAAACTGGGCGAATTTTCTCCGACCCGGTTGTTCCGTAAACACAGCGGAGTAAAAGCGAAAGCCGCCGATCAAAAGACATAAACACAGCGGATACTACGCAGTACCTGCGAATTAACAAATAGTAATAACGAACAGAGGTATGACAATGATAGCGAGTGCAAAAGCGCGACATATCAGAATGTCGGCAAGAAAAGTAAGACTGGTGCTGGCGCTGGTTCGGGGGCAATCGACCCAGAAGGCATTGGCAATTCTTGGGGGGACGGAGAAGAAAGCGGCAGCCATTATGGGTAAATTGCTGCGTTCGGCGATTGCCAACGCCAAAAATAAAGGTTTCGATGAAGACGGTTTATACATATCGAGAATTTTTGCCGATGTCGGCGCGACCTGGAAGCGGTTTCGGGCCAACGCGTTCGGCCGCGGTTCACGGATACTGAAACGCACATGTCATATCACGGTGGAACTTGACCGGAAAGCGGTTGCGCCAAAAAAAGCGGCATTGTCGAAAAATAAAGAAACGGACCAAAAGGAAATTGCCAAGAAAAAAGCGGCACCT
>JAQULA010000232.1 GCA_028718845.1 Candidatus Omnitrophota bacterium | reverse complement strand
TCTCGCCGACCTTTTTGAATGGCTGGAACGGCAGGATTCGATGGGCTCGGATGCGATGGACCTGGCTACGATTGAAGCGTCGTTTTCTCCCCGGGTACAAGGGGCGCCGGAAAGAAAAGGCAAGGATACCCTGCTCCCCAGGATCTGGGTGTTTCGGGATGAGCGCGGAATTGTGCAGGGATACGCCCATGTTCAATGCTGCGCGCAGGGGAAAAAGCTGGATATTTACAACGCGGAACTGGTTGTGGATAAGCGCCATGAAGGCAGAGGAATTGGCCGCGCCTTGTGGTTGGCGTCCTTGCGCGGGATCGAAAAAGAATTCGGCCCGCAGTTCTCGGCGTTTTATTTTCACGCCATAACCGCCAATGCCAGGATTTACGGTAAAAACGGACTTGCCGAAAAATTAAAATTCAACCTGCCGGAGATTCGCAGCGAGCGGCAATCCGGCGCTATTGTCGAACTATCGAAAAGCATACAATGCCGGCGGGTGAATACGGCCGGGAGCCGGGGTATTGAACAATCGATATAATACGGCCCGGCTTAATTCGGGTCCTCGGTGAGCCAGGGGGTATAGTCTACGCTGCCGTGGAACCGGCTGGTTAGCGGAGTTTTGCTGCCCCACCAGTTGTTTTCGGCCATCACGGATGTGCCGTCCGCGCTTTCATTACTGACATTATAATTGCTGTTTGTGTGAATGGAATTGTACCCGGCGCTGCCTAAACTGCCATTGCCCAGGTCCAGAATCTTGGTTCCGTATCCGTTGTTTTCCAGAAATATCCCGTCATCACTGTTGCCGGTGATCGTATTGTTTGAAAAACCGGCCTTCAAGGTCGTGTGGTCCCATCCGGAGTTGCGCAAGGAGACTCCGCCGGTATTATTATTTATGGTATTGCGCAAAAATGTCGCGGAAAGCGTGCAGGTATCATCCATAGGGGTAAGGTTCCCGCTGACCAGCCATACTCCGGTATAGGTATTATCGCTGATATCGTTATCGGTCAAAGTGCAGGACAATGTGCTGAAATTATAACTGATCAATTCAATCCCATTGTAATCGCTGTTGGTAATGCTGCTGTCGCTGATCGTGGCCGACAAAGTGTTGCCGTCATTACTAAGCAGTTTGATCCCTTCGTCATTGCCGGTGAGTATGGTGTGATGAATAGCAACGGTACCGGAATTTTCCCCATAAATACCCCAATGCCCGTTTTGGATCTGCACGCCCATTACCGTATTATCTTTACCTAATGTGACACAATCCGCTCCCGAGCCGTCAAGCACCGGATAGCCGGCACCGCCCAGGCCGAGATATTGGTATCCGTCGCCCCAGAGCACGCTTTGGTCGGCCAGGGTGAACGCGCCGGTATATCCGGTACCGGTTCCGTCGCCTTTGGCGACAAAAATCCAGACCCCTTTCCCATAGCGTGAATTGGAAAAGGCTTCGGCCAGGGTATTATGCGGATGCGAGAAAGAACCGTCTTCCAGGCTGTCCCCGGTGTTGGCGTTATTGACAAAGACCACATTATGCACAACCGCGCTGCGGGTTTTATTGGCGGAAACAATATCGATATCTCTGACCACCGGCTCGGTCAGGCGCTCTTTTAATTCGCGCGGGCCTTTTCTGAACCGGAGCGCTTCTTTGATCCCGCTGAATGCTTCTTGTTCATGTAAAAAACCGGCGATGTCGAACGGAATGCTTATGTATCCGCCGATAAAGTTATCGCGGCCCCGCACCGGGTCATGTTTCGTTTCCAGGTTGAAGCAAAAAAACGGCGAAGGGTTGATTTCCAGCCGGGCTTTGGTTCCGGTAATATCGTCGCTGATCGTGGATGTGTACCAGTATTTCCCGCCGTAAATCCGGGTTTCCACAAAATGGGAGATAAACGGCACCAGTATGCCGATTTCAGCGTCGACCCCGGGCAGGGCCTCTTCTTCATTGAGGAACTGGAGCAGGCTTTCCTCGCCAAAGGCGAACGAATAATCGACGAGTCGTATGTTTGATAAAGGATGGTAATAGTTGCTGCGCAGGTCGAACCAATGCGATAAAAATTCGATCCCGGCGCCGGCTTGGTTGTGCCGGACTCCGTTATAGGTATAGCGGGAATCATAGAAAATATTCGCCCCGAGAATAAACCCTTCGTCAAATAACGAATCATGCGAAAGGTATCGTACCCCGGCACCGATATTTTGCTCGTCGGTGGAGAAATCCGCGGAAGTGAATTTAGGGTTCACGAAAAACAGGAAATTGTGGGTTCCGTAAAGAGCCGAATCCGTATAATTGTACACGGGGATGAACAAGTCGGTATAATACCATTGGGTTTTAGCGTCACAAGCTCCCCGGGTGCCCAGGCGCAGCTGCGCCGGGTATTGTTCCGGAAATAATTCCTGGCCATATCCCGGGGGAATAAAGGAGAAGCCGACATAGTACAGCATTGCGATTGCGCAGAGATAGAGAAGAAAATGGTTTTTTTGCATTATGTTGACAATAATCCTGCCGCAAAAATCTAAAAACGTAACTTAAGATTAACATGTATTGTCCGGATAGTCAAGGAAGCGGCCTTGGGGCCGGTTTCCCAAAATTGAAAAATATGTTGCAAATAAAAATAAAAGTTGTTATTCTAAAATAAGGAAAGTGTAGCCAATAACTTATAATCTATTGCGATCGAAAAGGCGCAATAAGAAAAGGAGGTCTGGATGAAAAAGATTTGGTTATTGCTTGCGGTAATAATGGTGATGGCGGTAGTAAGCACAAATGTTTTGGCTCAGGAAGTAGTCCAATCGAAGTTTGGGGTGACGGTTTACGGGAAGGTGAAACTGGATATGGCCTATGACGATTCCCGGGTGGATACCGGCGATTACGCCCGTTGGGTTACATCAGAGGCAGTCAACAAAGATGACGGTGAATTTAATATGACGGGCAGCGAAACCCGTTTAGGGGCAAATTTTACCGGCCCGGATTATGAAGACTTGGAAACCAGCGGGCAGGTGGAAGTAGATTTTTTTGACGTATCGTTGGCGGAAAATAAGGCCCGTCCCTATTTGCGGCATGCGTTTGTGAAGATTAATTTCCCGGAATCGCATTTCGATATAATTGCCGGGCAGACTTGGGATG
>JAQULA010000231.1 GCA_028718845.1 Candidatus Omnitrophota bacterium | reverse complement strand
AGCGCCATGCCTTCTTCCAGTAAAAGCGCGACGCATTGCTTAATATTAATAAGCGGCGCCCGCAATTCATGGGTCGCAGTAGAAACAAAATTCGAACGTTTGCTGTTGAGCGACTCCAGCTCCCGGTTGGTGCGTTCAAGCAGAATCGCCTTGCTTTCCAGCTCGTCGACATTTAAGACCAATTGTTCGGTAATGAGATTAAGTGATTCCGCCAGGCCGGTCACTTCACTGTTTAATTTCTGAACCGGCTTGATTTCCCGGCTCAAATCCCCCCTGGCGATAAGTTCGGCATTACGGGTCAACTGCGCGATCGAATTGCTTATTCTCACCAGCAGCGATACCCCTAACACAACAATGACCCCGGTAATAAAAACAATGACCGGAACGGCACTGACCACCCCGTTCTGCATGAACAACCCGGGCTTAATAAGATAAATGGTCACCAGAACCGGAATCACCGTGGTCAAACTGATCGCAATAAATACTATATTGCTCATTTTTTTTGGATTCGACATCCGCCCCCCCCATTATCTTCCTGTATCATCATGCAATTCGGCATTGATCTTCCGGACCGCCGCCAAAGGATCCGGCGCGGCGATAACCGGCCTGCCCACGACGATATAATCCGCTCCCAGGGCCGCCGCCTTTCCGGGAGTTACAATCCTTTTCTGATCATTAAGCTGGGAATCGGCCGGGCGAACCCCCGGGACCACCAGGATAAAATCATCTCCGAGCACCCGGCGCAGCAGCTCGATTTCCTGCCCGGAGCAAACCACCCCGTCCAAGCCGCTGCTTCGGCATAAACGCGCCAGATGGACCACTTCATTTTTCACGCTGCGGATCACGCCCACGCTGTTGAGCTGCTGCCGGTCCATGCTCGTCAGCACGGTAACTCCCAGCATGACCGGTTTACGCGCATTGGCGCGTTGCGCCTGCTCCTGAACCGCATCACGCACCGCCGACATCATAACCGATCCGCCCAGGCAATGCACATTAAACATAAATACGCCCAAGCCCAGGGCACTGAGTCCGGCCTCGGCAACGGTATTGGGGATATCGTGGAATTTTAAATCAAGGAAGACTTCCGCGCCGGCGTCGCGCACCATGGTTACCGCCTGGGGCCCGCACGCGGTAAACAGCCGGCTGCCGATCTTGAAAAATTTCACTTCTTTTGACAGCAACCGCACCATCCGCCGAGCCTCTTCCAGCTCCGGCACATCCAAAGCCACAATCAATTCGGTTTTTCTTTGTTTCATCGTTTCACCTTGCCGATAATCCGGTTTATATCGTTTATTTTTTTGCGAACGCAGTACGCCCGGATTCCTTCGATAATATCCAGAGAAGCGCGCGGATTCACAAAATTAGCGGTCCCCACACTTATCGCCGTAGCACCGGCAAGCATGAATTCCAGCGCGTCTTCGGTGTTCATGATCCCGCCCATGCCCAGCACGGGAATTTTCACCGCCCGGGCAACGTCATTGACCATCCGTACGGCAACCGGCTTGATCGCCGGACCGCTCAAACCGCCCGTGCCGTTGGCCAATTTCGTTTTCCCGGATTCCACATCGATCGCCATACCCAGGAAAGTATTGACCAGACTGACCGCTCCGGCTCCGGCGCGTTCCGCGGCAAGAGCAATCGCCGCGATGTCCGTGACATTCGGGCTCAATTTAGCAATCACGGTCAATGAGACCGCTTTGCACACCGTCCGCACGACGTCAAACGTAGCCTGAGGATCCTGGGCGAACATTGTGCTCCCATATTTAATATTCGGACAGGATAGATTCAGCTCGACCGCCTCTACCCCGGCATCCTCAAGCCGGCGCACACTGCTGAGGAATTCCTCCGCCCCGGGAGCGCTGATACTGACAATGAGCGTTGTTCCCAGTTTTTTCAATTCCGGAAGTTTCACCCGGATAAAATTATCCAAACCCTCGTTTTGCAGGCCGATGGCATTGAGCATACCGGAAGAGGTCTCGGCTAAACGCGGCGGCGGATTTCCGGGTTTCGGCTGAGGGGTAATCGTTTTGGTGATGATCGCGCCAAGGCTGTTCAGCTTGACCAGGTCCTTAAATTCGACGGCATACCCGAACGTGCCGGAGGCGACCGTCACCGGATTTTTTAATCTTAATTTCCCTAAACAAACGCTAAGATTCATACTCCCTCTTTTTCAGGAAAAAATCATCCGCAATCCCACACTGAGAAGAAAAACGCCGAATAAACGCTTGAGCAGGATATCCGGAACATGCTCCACCAGCATCGCACCGGCATATCCGCCGATCAAAAAACCGCCGGCCAGACACACCGCGGCGAGAACATTTACATTACCCTGGGAATAATAGCGCCAGGCGGCCAGAATCCCGATCGGAGGGATCATCGCGGCAAGAGTAGTGCCCTGGGCCTGATGCTGGGTAAACTTGAAAAAGTAAATCAGAGCCGGGACCATTATCGTCGCTCCGCCGATTCCGAAAAAACCGCCGGCTACTCCGGCCCCGATTCCGATAAGGATATACGTTAACATCGTCATCCCTCCCAGTCGATCTCGTTACTGTCGAATACCGGCCCGTCTTTACAGATACGTTTATAACCGGCGCCGGATTGCGCCGGCTTCGTTTTGATGACGCACCCCAGACACGCTCCGATACCGCACCCCATCATTTCATCCAGGGAAACCTGTCCGATCAACCCGTAACGCTGGATAATCCGCGAAACCTCTTTCAGCATCGGAACCGGACCGCAGGCATACACATAAGGCCGCGGAGCATCCGCCGGCAGTTTCCCCGCATAATCTTCGAACAGATCCGAAACATACCCTTTGTACCCCTGGCTGCCGTCATCGGTGGAAACCCGGACCGTACAACCCGTTTTTTTAAGGTCGGCGGCACCGACCAATTCTTTTTTCGTATTCATGCCGATAAAAGCAACCGTTGCTGAGCCCGGTTTGTTTCTTTTCCGGAGCAATGCCTGCGCCAGAAATACCATCGGAGCAACTCCCATGCCGCCGGCAACCAGAATTGCCGGGCCGTTGTGCACCGTAAAACCGTTACCCAGCGGACCCAGGACATCCACGGTTTCCCGCGCTTGTTTTTCCGCCAGCAGGCGGGTACC
>JAQULA010000230.1 GCA_028718845.1 Candidatus Omnitrophota bacterium | reverse complement strand
CGTTCCAATTCCAGGGCCGCGGCGCGGATCGCCTGGGCTTTCGCCGGGACCGTTGTACCGGATAAAGATTCCACCACTTCGCAATAAGCGATGGAATGGCCGATCGAGGTATCCCCGGCAATCGATTCGCTTAATAATACATTCCGCCGCAGGTTGTCGCCCCGCATCAGCGGTTCGATGCCGCGATGCTGATAGCCCAACTGAATTTCCAGATGCAGAATTTCCTCGCCGTGGCATTGGAAACGGAAATGCCCCGGTTCGATAATCCCGGCATGCACCGGGCCGACCCCGACTTCATGCACCTCATGGCCTTCGATGTTGTAAAAAGGATAGGCCCCGGGTATGGTTTGCCGCGATATATCCGGCCAGATGTCCGGAACACCCCGGTAATTGCGGTGATAGCGCAGGGGTTTAAGCCCGGGATGCCCTTCCGGGACAATCGCCCACTGCTCGGCGATCTCGCGCTCGAACCAATGGGCCTGAAACAGATCCTTGGCCAATGACTCATAGCGCGGATTATCTTTGGGAATACGCGTGGAAACGATCCGTAAGGTCGCGGTATCATCAAACGCCAGGATAGCCACCAAACGCACGCTGTGGTCTTCTTCATAACCGAAGAGATTGCACAACCGCGCGTCATTGCGGCAGCGGCTGATAATCTCGCGCCGGAATTCCGGTTCGTTCAAACCGGGTATATCGGTCAGGTTGATCGCGCTATTATTGAATAGTTCCATTCGCTTTTTATACCCCCAGCATCGCTGCCGCGTTTTGAATGACTTTTCGGAAAAAATGCGGCATCCATAATCCGATCCCGATCAATAAAATCGCCGCGGCAATAATCGCCCCGTTCATCCGCGCGTTCTCTTTAGGCGCGAGCATTGGTTTGGCCGGATTGCCCAGGGCCATTTCCAAAACGATCCGGCCGATCCCGATAAACATTATCGCCAGGCAAATAACGCTCACCGCCGCCAGTCCGAAATGCCGCGAGATCACCGCGGCATTAATGACCAGGATTTCGCTGTGAAAAGTCGCGAACGGGAACATCCCGGTCCCGGCAAGAAACCCGGCAATCAACAGCGCTCCGGTTAGGGGGTACACATGAATGACCCCGCGCACGTCGTCAACCCGCGATGAGCCGTATTTCTGCGCGACAGACCCGGCGGTCAGAAACATCACCGCCTTGGCCAAACCGTTATTGAGCATATGGAACAGCGCCCCGAAAACACCCGGGCCGCCAAAAGCCAGGCCCAGCACCAGGATCCCCATATGTTCGACCGATGAATAGGCGAATGCCCGTTTAATATTCCGCTCGCTTAAAATAAACACGGCCGCGACGATCAGCGACAGCACGCCCATAACCATCAGGATGGACGCGTAAAAATCGTACAATCCGGTCTTGGCGCAAATCTGCCCCACCCGCACGATCGCGACAAAAGCGCATTGGGTTACCAACCCGGCCATCAGCATCGCGGCCATGCCGGTGGCTTGGCCATAGGCCTCGGGTTTCCAGCTGTGCATCGGCGCCAGCCCCATTTTACAGCCGAATCCGACCAGTAAAAAAATAACGCTTAATTTCAGCCACGCCGTCGATAGCGACCCGCTTTGTTTCAGCAGCACCGGCAGGAGCAAAGTATGCGCTTCGTGCCCGGCGATAGCCAGGAAAAAAGTCCCCAGCAAGGCCAGGGCAATGCCGACCGAACAAACCAGCAGGTATTTCCAGGTCGCTTCCAGGCTTTGCTGCGTGCGGTGGAAACTGATCAGCGGAGAGCAAAATAAAGTGGTCGTGGCCACGGCCATCCATAACAGTCCCATGTGATAGCTGACACTGACCAGGGTCATGGTCGAAAGCAAACACAATAAACAAACGATGAACGTCCGGTTCTTTCGCTGTTCATGTTCGAAATAACCGAACATATACACCGACACCGCTAAAAACAGCAGGCTAACCACGCTCAGCAGCAGCAGGCCCAGAGAGTCGAGCACCAAAAATCCGTTCATTTCCGCCGGAGGCAGACTTTTCCAGAAAAAAGCGGTCAGGGCGGTATGCGCGAAACAGACATAGCCGAGCAATTTCCCCCGCACGCGGTTGGACAGCGGCAGGAACGCGCCGAGCGCGCAGATAAACGGCACTCCGATCAGCAGCAACAGCAGCATCAGAACGTCTCTCCCATTTTCGACCGGCTCACCGAAGCCGGAGCGTGTTCGAACTCTTCGTTGATATGATTCATGACAATGGCCATGATAAATACCGCGGCACAGACATCGAGTAAAATACCCATTTCAATAAGCACCGGCATCGCGTCGAACAGAGACAACGCGAACAAAAAGATCCCGTTCTCCATCACCAGGTACCCCAACACCTGGGCCACCGCGCGGGTGCGGGTGACCAGCAGCAGGAATCCCAGCAGGACCGTGGCCAAGGAGCACGGAACAACCAGGTCGGAAATGAGCGCGCCCGGTACTTTCAGCGAGCCGGCAATCCAGAACGCTCCGGAGATCAATAACGCCCCGCAGAGAATGGACAAACTGACCCCGATAAGCGGTTTTACTTCCGAGCGCATCGAAACATGGCGCATCGCCCACATCAGGATATTCGGCACCACAATCACCTTCAGGATCAGAGTTCCGATACCGATCAGGATATCCCGGCCGGCTAACGCGTCGGCATGGAGAAAAAACGGCATCGCGCTTAACACCAGCGACTGCACGGCAAAGATCTTGATCATGCCGACAATGCGATAGGTTGCCAGCAATACCAATGAAAAAAACACGATCAGGATACAACTTGCGTCGATCCAGGCAGTCATGTCAGGCCCTCCACAAGGTTACGATGAATCCAAAAAAAGCCAGGGAAAACGCGATCAATAACAGATTAGGCACGCGGTTAAGCCGCAGACGCGCCATCGTCGACTCAACGATCCCCACGACGAAGGCCAGGCCGAACATCCCCGCCAGAAGAATAAGCATGTCCAGGGCGGGATTCCCGGTCTGCATCGGGATAAGGATCTGAACGACAATACCCATAAAAATAAACAGTTTTACGGCCGCGGCATAAAGCATGTAGGCCAAATCCACGCCGCTGTAATCAAGGATCATCACCTCGTGGATCATCGTC
>JAQULA010000229.1 GCA_028718845.1 Candidatus Omnitrophota bacterium | reverse complement strand
CTTCACGATGCCGCGGATCAAAAGGAAAATAAAGAGCCGGTTGAAGAAAACATTTTAAAGGTAAGCTGAGGAGAAAAAAGAATTATGCCAACGATTAGTCAGTTAATCAGGATGGGAAGAAAAGGATCAGGCAATCGCTCAAAATCGCCGGCGCTGCAACAGGCCCCGCAACGCAGAGGGGTGTGTTTACAGGTGCGTACGATGACACCGAAAAAGCCGAATTCGGCACTGCGCAAGATTGCCAGGGTGCGTCTTACCAACGGGATCGAAGTGACCGCGTATATTCCCGGAGAAGGCCATAACCTGCAGGAACATTCCATCGTCCTGGTTCGCGGGGGCAGAGTAAAAGATTTACCCGGTGTGCGCTATCACATTGTCCGCGGCACGCTGGATACCGCCGGTGTTGCCGATAGAAAGCGCAGCCGGTCGTGTTATGGAACAAAGAAACCGAAAAAATAATAGATATTGTAAGGAGGAACCATGCGTCGACGGCACGCTGTAAAACGACAAATCCAGGCAGACCCGAAATATAACAGCTTATTGGTAACTAAGCTGATCAATATGGTTATGTCCAAGGGTAAAAAATCCATCGCGGAAAATATTGTGTATTCGGCCATGGAGACGATCGAGAAGAAAACCGGGAAGAGCGCTTTGGAGGTTTTCAAGAAGGCCTTAGACAATGCCCGTCCGCTGCTGGAAGTAAAACCGCGGCGCGTAGGCGGTGCGACCTATCAGGTTCCGATTGAAATCCGCCAGGAACGCGGTACGGTGATCGCGCTGCGCTGGATCCGGAATTTTGCCCAGCTGCGTAAAGGCCGGCCGATGGAAGAAAAACTGGCGCAGGAACTGCTGGACGCGTATAAAAACGAAGGTTCGGCTATAAAGAAACGGGAAGACACGCATAAGATGGCGGAATCGAATAAGGCGTTTGCGCACTATCGTTGGTAACCAATTAAAATTTTTGTAATGATGCGAGACATGGAATTAAATCAGACCATAGAAAAGAAAAAGACACGGTATATGTCAAGACAGTTTTCATTGGATAAAACCAGGAACATTGGCATTATGGCCCATATTGACGCCGGTAAAACCACGACGACCGAGCGCATCCTGTTTTACACCGGACGGGTGCACCGGATGGGCGAAGTCGACGAGGGAACGGCGACGATGGACTGGATGGTCCAGGAGCAGGAACGCGGGATCACGATTACCAGCGCCTGCACGACCTGTTTTTGGAAAAATTACCGGATCAATATCATCGATACGCCCGGCCATGTCGATTTTACGGTCGAGGTCGAGCGGTCGTTACGGGTGCTTGACGGCGCGATCATCGTTTTGTGCGCGGTCGGCGGAGTCGAGCCGCAAAGTGAAACCGTCTGGCGCCAGGCGCAGCGTTATCAGGTGCCGCGCATGGCTTATGTGAACAAGATGGACCGGGTCGGCTGCGATTTTTACGGCACGATCAAGCAGATGCGCGAGCGCTTGGCGGCAAAAGTTATCCCGGTACAAATACCGCTGGGCGGGGAAGAAAATTTTAAAGGCGTGATCGATCTTGTCGCGATGAAGGCGCTGGTTTACGCAAAGGACGATGAAGGATTGACCTACGCCGAAGAGCCGATCCCGCATGATTTGCTGGAATTGGCCAGGGAACACCGGATGCAGATGATCGAAGCCGCCGCCGAGCACGACGCGGTGCTGATGGAACGTTTTGTGCATAACCAGGAGCCGACGGCTGAAGAGATTAAGCGGGCGATCCGTTCGGCAACCGTGCACCATGGCTGCGTGCCGGTATTCTGCGGGTCGAGTTTTCGTAAGATCGGACTGCAGCCGCTGATGGACGGGGTAAACGATTATCTGCCGAGTCCGCTGGATGTACCGCCGATTGAAGGATTGGTCCCGGGGGTCGAAGAAAAACAAAAACGGGTTACCAGTGATGATGAATATTTCAGCGCGTTGGCGTTTAAGATAATGGCCGATGCCTATGTGGGAAAATTGACTTTTTTCCGGGTATATTCCGGGGTGCTGCGTTCGGGAACCTATATCTATAACGCGAACAAAAAAATAAAAGAACGCATCGGAAAGCTGCTGCGCATGCATGCCAATAAACAGGAAATAGTCGAAGAAGTCCGCGCCGGTGATATTGTCGCGGCGGTGGGGTTGAGGGAAACCAAAACCGGGGAAACTATTTGTGATGTGGAGCATCCGATCCTGCTGGAAAGCATGCATTTTCCGGAACCGGTGGTTTCACTGGCGATTGAGCCGGCAACCCAGGCGGCGCAGGATAAATTAGCGCTGGCTTTGGGCAAGCTGCAGGAAGAAGATCCGAGTTTTCGGGTGGGGTACAATAAAGAAACCGGGCAGACTATTATTTCCGGAATGGGCGAATTGCATCTGGAAATTGTGGTCGACCGCCTGCTGCGCGAATTTAAGGTTGAGGCCAATGTCGGTAAACCGCAGGTGGCTTATAAAGAAACGATTGCCCAGGTGGTCGAAGCGGAAGGCAAATTTATTCAGCAGACCGGCGGCCACGGACAGTACGGGCATGTGGTGCTGCGCATGTGCGGCGCCGAACGCGGCAAAGGGATTGTTTTTGTAAATAAAATTACTCATGGCTCCGTGCCGAAAGAATATATTTCTTCCGTGCGCACCGGCGTAATGGGAGCGGCGCAATCCGGCGTGCTTGCCGGATACCCGGTCATTGATATCGAGGTGCAGTTGATCGATGGATCGTCCCATGAAGTCGATTCATCGGATATGGCGTTTGTTATGGCCGGATCGCTGGCATTTACCGATGGATTGCGCAAAGGCAATTCGGTATTGCTGGAACCGATCATGCTCCTGGAAGTGGTTGTTCCCACGGAATATCTCGGAGATGTAATCGGCGATTTAGGGTCGCGCCGCTGTAAAATCGAAGAGATGACCGATCGCGGCAATGCAAAGGTTGTCAGGGGGTTAGCTCCGCTTGCGGAGATGTTTGGATACGCAACAATAATAAGAAGCTTGACACAGGGGCGCGGAATGTATACAATAGAACCTTCCTATTATTCGGAAGTTCCTAAGCATATTCAAGAGTCTATTATTGGACGACGTTATTAAGTCAGGAGGAGATCATGGCGAAAGAGAAGTTTGAGCGAA
>JAQULA010000228.1 GCA_028718845.1 Candidatus Omnitrophota bacterium | reverse complement strand
GCTTAAAATCAAACTGCGGAGAGGATCGGCCAACGGCACTGCCCCGGGTTATTTCATCGAACGGCAAAATGCCCCGGAAGCCGCGATCACTTACACTCCGGCGCTGCCGGCAAAAGAGGAACCGCTGAAAGCGGCCCCCGTTTCCGACAAGAACCAGGCCCTCATAAAAGCGCCCATGGTGGGAACCTTCTATCAGTCCCCATCGCCGGAAGCCGCTCCGTTTGTACAAGTGGGCAGCGACGTGGAAATCGGGCAGGTTGTCTGTATTATCGAGGCAATGAAGCTGATGAATGAAATCAAATCCGAAGTAAAAGGAAAAGTTAAAGAAATTTTGGTCGAAAATGCCGATCCGATCGAATTCGGGCAGGTGTTATTCAAAATAGAAACGGCTTAAATCCCATGTTTTCTAAAATATTGATCGCTAATCGCGGTGAGATCGCCTTGCGGATAATTCGTGCCTGCAAGGAGATGGGAATTCGTACGGTCGCGGTTTATTCCAGCGCCGACGCCAATTCCTTACACGTCCAGTTTGCCGATGAGGCGGTATGCATCGGTCCGGCAGCGCCGGCAAACAGTTATCTAAATATCGCCGCGATTATGAGCGCGGCGGAAATAACCGATGTTGAGGCCATTCATCCCGGATACGGGTTTTTGTCGGAAAATGCCCATTTCGCGGAAATTTGCGAATCCTGCCACATTACGTTCATCGGCCCGTCCCCGGAAAATATACGCCTTATGGGTGATAAAATGGCGGCAAAAGATTCGATGCGGAAAGCCGGGGTTCCGACCATTCCCGGATCGCTTCATGTGATTGATAATAAGGATGAAGCGATCAAAATCGCCAATCGAATCAAATACCCGGTAATTATTAAAGCTTCCAGCGGCGGCGGCGGACGGGGAATGCGGGTGGCGCACAATGACGTTCGCCTGGTGAGCGCGATCATTACCGCGCAAACTGAAGCGGAAGCCAGTTTCGGCAATGCCAGTGTTTACCTTGAGAAATACTTTGAAAAACCACGGCATATCGAGGTCCAGATCCTCGCCGATAAATATAATCACATCATTCATCTGGGAGAACGCGATTGCACCATTCAGCGCCGTCATCAAAAATTGATCGAAGAAAGCCCCTCTCCGGTGATCGATCCCAAGCTGCGCCGGAAAATCACCGATGCGGCGATACGCGCCGCTAAAGCGGTTAACTATTGCAGTGCCGGAACCATAGAATTTCTGCTGGATACGGACGGAAATTTCTTTTTCATGGAAATGAATACGCGCATCCAGGTGGAACACACGGTAACCGAAATGATCACCGGTATTGATTTAATCAAGGAACAAATAAAGATCGCCGCGGGAAAACGCCTCAGTTTCACCCAGGACGATATCCGGATGGACGGCGTTGCCATCGAATGCCGCATAAACGAGGAAGATCCCGACAACGGATTCATGCCCTGCCCGGGGACGATCGATCATTTGCATATGCCGGGAGGCCGGGGCATTCGTATCGATTCGCATGTCTACAGCGGGTATGCGATTCCGCCGTTTTACGATTCGATGATCGCCAAGCTGATCGCGCACGGCAAAGACCGCCAGGACGCCATCAAAATAATGCAGCGCGCTTTAGATGAGTTTATCATCAGCCCGGTAAAAACAACCATACCGTTTCATCGGACTGTCTTCAACAACCCCCAGTTTTTGCGGGGGACATATTACACCAATTTTGTTGAAACCATGATGAAGGAGAAAGAATAGACGGGAGGGGTTATGGCGGAACAGGGAAAAAAAACCGATTTGGGCGTGCTTAAAATCAACAACGAAGTCATTGCCTCCATCAGCCGGAACGCCGCGCTGCGGGTTTCCGGAGTAGCCGGGATAAAAAGCAATACCTGGTCGATCCTGAAAGACCTTTTCAATAAGGGGTATCATAATAAAGGAATCAGTCTGGAAATCATCGAGGGAGAAGTACGCGTGAGCTTATGCATAGTCGTTAAATACGGAGTCATAATCCCGGAAGTTGCCGTAGCCGTCCAGGAAAATATCCGGGAGGCCGTGGAATCGATGACCGGATTAAATGTATCCGATGTCAGCGTCAGCATCGGGGCCGTATATTGCGAACAAACCGAAAACTAACGGAGGGGGGAACGGGCATGCGAATATTCAACAAGATTGTGGTATTTTTTTACACCCTGATTTTTTTGCTTATCGGCGTATGCTTGATTTTTATCGCCCTGCACCGCACCGGGTATTACGACTTATCATTTATTCTCGACACGGTACTCACCCTGCCGCACCTTAATTTAATTATCGGATCGAGCGGAGTTTTGCTTATTCTGGTCAGTCTTTCCCTGGCAAATATTTCGTTCAAAAAATTCCAGGCGGAAAAAACCATCGGATATTCCGCCAACGGCGGCCAAATCATTATTTCACTGAGCGCTATCGAAGATTTTATCCGGCGGCTGAGCCAGCATCTCCCGGAGGTAAAAGAGCTGCGCCCGGAAGTTTTCGTAACCCGCAGAGGCATCGAAATCGAAAGCCGGGTCGTGCTCTGGGCGACGTCGAACATTCCGGACATTACCGAAAAGATCCAATCGAACATCAAGGATCAGGTGCAGGACCTGCTCGCCGGCATTGAAAAACCGATTATCGTCGACGTTCATATCGTCAAAATAATGCAACGGGACAACGAAAAAGACAAAAAATCGAAACAGGAAATCCCTTTTTTACGCTAGGTTTTTCGTGAAAAAAACAATAGTTTCGCTTATAAATGAAACGTCATCCACGATCCTCAGCCTGGGGCAGGAATGCGCCGGAACGGTTGAGGCGATTGTCAACGCGGTTACCGAAAGCCTGAACCAGGGGGGGAAAGTACTCATATTCGGCAACGGCGGCAGTGCCGCTGACAGTCAGCATATGGCTGCCGAATTGGTCGGACGATTCAAAAAAGAACGGAATGGGCTTGCCGCAATCGCCCTGACCGCCAATACCTCGACAATCAGCGCCCTGGCGAATGATTACGGCTATGACCGGGTCTTTGAGCGTCAGATCGAGGCCTTGGGCCGAAAAGGCGATCTGGCCATCGGCATCTCCACCAGCGGTGAATCAAAAAGCATCATCACCGCACTGATAAAAGCAAAATCCCTGGGGTTAAAAACCGTAGCCATGACCGGAGCCCA
>JAQULA010000227.1 GCA_028718845.1 Candidatus Omnitrophota bacterium | reverse complement strand
ATCACCACGTCCCCGGCGGCGCAGCCGCGGGCCTGAATCCCCTCGGCGATATCATAAACATGTTTACCGCCGATCGCGGTATCATCGATGGGGAACGGCGAAAACGAGTACGGGTCATCCCAGGTGATCCGGTTGGAAGTCTGCAAACTATGTACATACACCATCGGAGCTCCCCCGGGGTTGGAATTCAAATTGATATAATATCCGCTCCCGGCGGTACCGGTGATCTTACCCATAAGCGCCAGACTGCCCGGACGCATCGCGCCGGCGGAAATCAGTTCCAAAGTCCTCAGCCGGGTCTCTCCGCTGGGGTCGAGATAATAGTTGTTATTATCACGATCCAGCACCCGGTGCGCCGTAACGATCTCATAGGTTGCTCCGGGATAAGCACCCGCCGCGCTGCCGCGAAAATGATAGGCATCAACCCTAACGCTCTGCGCTTGGCCTTCCTGGGCATAACAGGCCGCCGGCGCCATACCGGCCGTCCACCCCAGTATTCCGCATAGAATAAGTAACCGAATCTCAGAAAAAATAGCGTTTTTCATTGTTTACTCACCAAAATAAAGATTTTTCCTTCACCCCGGTCAAACGGCTGTAACGCCTTGCCGATAAGCATCCCCGGCTTTACCTGCTGCGGCTTGGCCGCCATGGCATGTCCCGGCACCGAAGAACAAACCAGGAGATCTCCCCGTTTTATCGGGCCATTTTCCGCGGTCACTTTACAGGCAACAATCCCCGCCAAAGCCAGCGGCTTCTTGCCCCCTCCCGGCCCCATATACAGTTTCGGGTCTTCCGAGATTACCCCGGCTACCTGATCGCTCCAGGCCGCGGCGGATTTAACCAGCAGCGTTTCCTCCGCCGGGTTGATCACCACCACATCACCGCCTTCACAGGGGCCGGCGCTGATGCCTTCGGCAATATCATATACATGCTTGCCCCCGATAGGAACGCCGTTGATAAACTGGGGAGGAGAAGCTGCGCCCATCTCTATCCGGTCAAGGATCCGGACGCTATGCACATACATCGCGTTCGTTATCCCCGAACCGGCATTGACATTCAGATTGATAAAATAATTAGAGGTCGGTGAAAATATTTTTCCGGCAATCTTTAAATTACCCTGTTGCCCGTCGCCAAAAGTAAAAGGCGCGTCCGCACACAGCATCAGCATCGCCAAACGCGACAATCCGCTGGGGTCGATCCGGTAATTCGTCGCCATGTTCGCGCGATTCGGGTCATCGTAATCGATCAAATCCCGAACCCTCAGCTGCGAATATTCACCGAACGGCAAAGGAAAAAAGGTGATCATCGCAATTTTAGTCGCGTTATGGGAAAGCACTGTCCGCTGCCAATTCGAGACCACGGACCGCAGCCGGAACCCCAAGGCCATGGCCGTAGGCGTAACATTGACGGTAATCGGAGTAAAGGTCAAGGCCACGGTACCGTTCGCTACCGTGGCAGTAGTATACATCCGAGACAGGCTGGTTATCAACCCGGCCTCTCCGGCATACACCCCGCGCAAATGATTATACTCGCGGATCACCTGATTATTCAGGCTGGAAACAAACGTCATCATGTATACCCCGATCAGGGAGATAATACTGATGTATATCGCCACCACCACCATGGCCTGGGCTTTATTCTTCTTCGGCATATCTAGCTTTATCATTCGTTCCCACCCCTGTTTACCAAAGGTCTCCGGCAATCATCGCCGACGGAGTTACTGTCGGCGCACAACGTAATGTAATCGCATTGGTCAAAGTCACCTGGTATACCCGCCCCGAACCTTCGCCACCGGTACCGCTGGGAGCCGGTATCGTACCGGTACAGGTTACCCGCACAACCAGGCAATTATAGGCCACCGGAAAAATAGTGCACGCGCTTATATACTCGGCAACCACGGCCAGTTCATCGATCGTTCCGCTTGGGGACAGGGTCTGGCCGGGGGACTGCCGCTCGATCAACAGTTTACCCACTCCGTTCGCGTCCTCCACACGGTAGAACATCACAATATCATGCATGGGAAAATCTCCGGCAATCGTCGAAGTCGTCCCGCTTAAACTGCTTTGCCGGCGCGACTGGCGTAAATATAAGGCCCCGCTCCCGTCATCTAAATTCCACGACGCACTGCTGTCCAGCAGCGTCGGCATCCAGCTGAACGAGTCCTCCGCCTCAGTTCCGCTTCCGCCGGGATGAATATACCCCATCGTCCCATAAAAACTATACTGCGGATGATTAAAACTCGGAGTCTGGGCTTTGCCGTAACAATTGGAGACCATGACCTCGGTGGTAAATGCTTTTATCGCGGCATTGGCATTGGCAAATACGGTATACGCGTCATGCAAATAGCGGATCGCGCCCAGCGCGAAATAAAATATAATTCCGGTAGCCACCAGCACCGCGCTCATGGCCAAGCCGGCCATTTGAAGTTCGATTAAGGTAAAACCACGTTTTCCATTCATTTCATTTATTCCGTCCAAGTCACGAATATCTGCCACCAACGCAGTCCGGGATACGTAGTACTGTCATCTATCGCCCAGCTAAAAGCGCCGGAATGTAAACCGGTAATAACACTGGTCCCGGGGTCGGTAATAGACCAACCCAAGGTACTATAGTCGCTTTTTCTCAGTTCGATCTGGGATTCCGCCCAGGCCGTTGCCGCTAATTTATGCAATGCCAGGCTGGCCATGTTGCTGGCAGCCTGATAAACCACAAATAAACAGGCCATGATAATGGCCAATACCATGGTCGCCATCATGACCTCGACAAACGACAAACCTTTATTGTCTAACCACTTCTTACGCATTATCTTCACAATATTGAATTATAACATCCTCGACATTAAAGTCAATAATTTTTAAACACCCGGGGTACCCGCGCCGAAATCCAGCAGGTAATCTCATACGGGATGGTTTTGCAGATAGCGGCCAGGTCTTCCGCCCGGATCTCCCGCCGGCCTTGTTTACCGATTAACACCGCGTTATCCCCCACCGCTACCGTGCCGCAGGAACTGACATCGATCATGGTTTGATCCATGCAAATCCTGCCGACCACCGGACAGCGCTTCCCGCGCACCAGGACATGGCCGCGATTGGACAACGCCCGCGTATAGCCGTCGGCATACCCCACCGGAATCGTGGCAATGACCGCTTCCTTTTTTGTCACATAGGTGCGTCCGTAACT
>JAQULA010000226.1 GCA_028718845.1 Candidatus Omnitrophota bacterium | reverse complement strand
CCACTGCCTTCCCCCGCACCAAAGCGATCAACCGTTCAGCACAGCGATTTTGGACCTGAGCATACCGGTCATAGCAATGCGCATAACGTGAAAAATTTCTTTTAACAAAAGCAGGCTTCATCCGAAAACATCTCCCGGATTACCCGGAGGTAAAAAAAACATATGGCCTTTGCCGGGCACCACCGTGAGCCGGGACTGCGGCAAAGCGGCATGAATCTCGTTCGCTTCCGCCAGCGGCGCCACCCGGTCACATTCACCATGCAGGATCGTTATCTTTTTTACGGCACGCAAATATTCCGCTTCAATCCCGGCTGCGGCCAGATAATCCAAACCCTCGTTAAGATACGCGATATCGAATTCCCGGCAATATGCTTCAAAATAGTTATTTTTAAAATAAAGCCATTGTTCCCGGCCGGCGCAACACTGCTCATAAAATTTATACAAAAACGCGTTTTTGTTTTTCCGCAGCAATTTCTTAATCATAGCGATCTCCCCGGCATCATAACCGCGGCGTATTCCGGCAAGCATGATCCGGTCAACGCACTCGCCGTGCCGACGGACGAAATCACACGCCAAAAACCCGCCCAGGGAATAGCCGAATAAGGAAATCCGCTTAATCCCGCGCTCGCGCAGTTCATCGGCAAGTGCCGTTACAAACGTCGCCGGTGAAAACCGAACCGGTATCAGAAAATTATACGGCAGAGTTACGGCCTTAAAAATCCGGTGGTCCGTAGCCCACCCGGGAATAAGCACCAATGTATCCGGTTTTTGGTTATCAACGGTTAAAAAAGTTGTTGAGGTCATGTACCAGCCTTTCGAGCATTGATTTACTATGATCACAGGTCAGAGAGAATCTAAGCCTGGCCTCCTGCTGCGGCACGGTCGGAGGACGGATCGGCAGGACCCAATATCCTTTATCCCGCAGATAAGCCGCGGCCTGAACCGTCCGTTCATTATCGCCAAGAACAACCGGGCTGATCTGCGAACAACCGCGTACGACCCGGCCGTCAGCTTGCAGCGCGTTCCGGATAAAATCCGCGTTTTTCAGCAATTCGACACGGCGAAACGGTTCAGCTTCGATAAGCCCTAACGCGGCGATATTCGCGGCAATCACCGCCGGCGGCAATGCCGTGGAATAAATAAACCCGCGGCAGGTATTGATCAAATAATCGGTCATCATTCGTGATCCGGCCAGATACGCCCCAAACCCACCCAGGGCCTTGCTGAACGTGCCCATGATCAAATCCACCTGCTCAGTCAGGCCTTCCCGCTCAACCAGGCCGCTGCCGCGTCTGCCGAAGATCCCCGTGGCATGCGCCTCGTCGACCATCAGCATAGCGTTGAACGCGTGTTTTAAGCGCACCAGCTCAGCCAAAGGCGGGATATCGCCATCCATGCTGAATACGGTTTCGGTAATGATCAAGGCCTGCTTATAATGCGGCCGTTCTTTTTTCAGTAACGCGGCTAAATGTTCCGGATCATTATGACGGAAGCGCAATAATTTCGCTCCGGAAAGATGAATCCCGTCAATAATACTGGCATGGTTAAGCCGGTCGGAAAATACCGCATCGTCCTTGGAAACCAGGGCGCTCAGGATACCCACATTCGCCTGATACCCGGAATTAAACACCAGCGCGCTTTCCTTGCCTTTGAACGCCGCGGTTTTTTCTTCAAGCTCATGATGCAAACACAGATCGCCGCTTAATAACCGCGAGCCGGCACTGCCGCAGCCGTATTCATCGATCGCCTGCTTGGCGGCCCGGCGCAAGGCCGGATGGCCGGCTAATCCCAGATAATCATTGGAGGAAAAATCGATATATTCCCGGCCTTCGATGCAAAGCGTTCCCGGCCCGCGTTTTTGCGCCGGATGCAAAGTACGCAGCAAATTTTCTTTTTCTCTCTGACCTAAAAATTCGGCTATGCGTTCCATAAAGTTTGGATCTCTTTGATCAAGGCTTGATCGTGTTCAACCGGCCTGCCGGCCACGGTCAGATATCCGCCGATAAGCATGCCGTTGGCGCCGGCCATGAAACCCATGGCTTGAAAATCTTTAAGCAGCGTCTCTCTTCCGGCGGCAATTTTAAGGGTTATTCCCGGCAAGATGATCCGGAACAAAGCAATGGTCCGGATAACCTCAGCCGCGGAAACCGGCACAATCTTTTCCAGTCCGGTTCCCGGGATAGCGATCAGAATATTCAATGGCACGGAATCTACTTTAAGCTTCCGCAGTATAAGCGCCATGTCCATACGGTCTTCCCAGGTTTCACCCAGGCCGATAATCCCCCCGCTGCAGACTTCCAGACCAGCATCCCGCGCATGTTTAATGGTTTGCAGCCGTTCTGCAAAGGTATGCGTAGAAACAATCTGCGAATAAAAACGTGGTGATGTTTCAATGTTATGGTGATAACGGGAAAGACCGGCTTGTTTTAACCGCAGCAACTGTTCCGGCAATAGCGCCCCTAATGACGCGCACACCGCTATCCCCAGGTTTTGTTTGATCTCGCCAATCGCCGCGGCCAGCGTTTCCAGTTCCGTTTTCTGTAACCGATTCCCGCTGGTAACTATGCCGAACCGCTGGCTGCCGAATGCCTTGGCCTGAGCCGCGGCTTCGACAATTTCCCGCTTATCCTTCAACGCGTAGACATTCACTTTCGTGCGATGCCGGCTGGACTGGGCGCAAAATTTACAGTCTTCGCGGCAGACCCCGGACTTGGCATTCATGATCGTGCAAATGTCCAAGCGATTGCCCACGCGCTGTTTACGCACCTGGTTTGCCTGGCTAATCAGCTCCGGCAGCGGTTTCGTTAATAAGGCGTTAAGTTCTGCTTTTCTCATTGTCATATTTTTTGTAGTATTGCGTAATGCGTATTGAGTATTGCGTTTTCTTACTTTTACCTTTTTACTTATAAGCTGCGCACAATAACCATTGTTAACCATATTATCATTTATGGTTTACAATGCCAACAAAAAAATATACGTTAAAACCCCCAGGGGAATACCACTCCCCCGGGGGCCTGATTAATTTCCACTCTTTGCTCTATACTAAAGTAACTAGAAATCGAAACTCAACTGCACCATGCCGCGGGTTTCCTCCGGGATGCTGTCTCCATCGAATTCCGCTTTGTCCGAGGAATAGGCCCCGGCAACATCCAGCCGCACCCCGAACATATTCAGGCCCAGTC
>JAQULA010000225.1 GCA_028718845.1 Candidatus Omnitrophota bacterium | reverse complement strand
CCGCGTTCTACTCCGCACAGCGAAGCCGCAAAGGAAAAACTTTTTCTGATGCTTCGTATTCTTAAGCGCGCGGCCACTGCCGCGGCCTTACCGGCGGTTCCGCGCGCCGGAAACCTTATTCAAGCATAGGGCATCAGTGTCTTGATCATTTTCTGTTCCGACGACGACACCACTCCGCTGTGGCGCAGTTGTCTTTTGCGCTTGGCATTCTTCGACTTCTTCAAATGCCCTTTGTTGGCGTGGTCGCGTTTAACCTTGTTTTTCTTGGAAAAAGAAAAACGTTTTTTTACCCCTTTTTTTGTTTTCAGTTTCAGTTTCGGCATTGCCCATCACCTCTTTTATTTTGGTTTAAAGACAAGTAAAATGCTGCGGCCTTCATGCATCGCCGGACGTTCAAGTTCCCCCACTTCGGTGATATCCTGAACCAGACGGTTAAGGATATTCTGGCCGAATTCCATATGGGCCATTTCCCGGCCGCGAAAAATCATCCGCACTTTGACTTTGTCATGATGTTTTAGAAATTTTTCAAGCTGCTTAAGCTTTACCAGGTAATCGTGCTCTCCGATTTTCGGTTTTAGCCGCAATTCTTTGAGCTGACCGGTTTTTTGTTTCTTTTTCGCTTCGCGTTCTTTTTTTGCCTGGTCATATTTGAATTTGGTGTAATCCATAACGCGGCAGACCGGCGGAGCGGACTGCGGCGCCACCTCAACAAGGTCAAGCTGTTCATTCCTGGCGATATTCAGCGCTTCTGCGATAGCGACAATTCCCAGCTGTTGGCCTTCGGACCCGATCAACCGTACTTCCTTTACCCGGATTTGCTCATTAATTCTCACAAACTTAGAAATACTACCACCTCCTCGATATTAGGTTACCCTTTTCGTAAAACTTCTTGCCGCACCTGTTCGATAAATTCAGCGCAGGTAATTCCCGCGGTAACATTGCCTTTGTTTTCTCCCCGTTCCGAGCGCACCGATAATATTCCGGCCGCGACTTCTTTTTCGCCGACTACCACAATATAGGGAACTTTTTGCACCACCGCTTCCCGGATCTTATAACCGACTTTTTCGCTGCGTAAATCGATTTCCGTACGGATGCCGCCGGACTCCAGGGATTTCATCACTTCCAGCGCGTAGTCATGCTGTTTTTCGGTAACCGGAACGATCTGGACCTGCACCGGGGAAAGCCACACCGGCAGAGCCCCGGCATAATGCTCGATCAACGCGCCGATAAAGCGTTCCAGGCTGCCCAGCAGAACGCGATGCAGCATAATCGGCCGCTTCTGTTTGCCGTCGGCCGCGATATAATTCAAATCGAAGCGCTCCGGAAGCGCGAAATCGCATTGGATCGTCGCGCACTGCCAGGAACGCCCGATCGCGTCTTTCAGCTTGATATCGATCTTCGGCCCGTAAAACGCGCCGTCGCCTTCATTAATATCGAACGGCAGTCCCTTGTGCTGCAACGCGGTGGTAAGCGCCGCGGTAGCCCGTTCCCAGGCCTGATCCGTTCCGATGGATTTTTCCGGACGGGTGCTTAATTCGATATCCCATTCTTTAAACCCAAAAGTATTCATGGTCTCGATAACGAAATCAATTATGCCCTGGATCTCCTGTTCCAAATGCTCCTCAGTGCAGAAAATATGCGCGTCATCCTGGGTAAAACCGCGCACGCGCAGGAGCCCGTGCAAAACCCCGGATTTTTCCTGGCGATATACCGTCCCCAGTTCAAAAAAACGCAGCGGCAATTCCTTATAACTGCGGATTTTCGATTTGTACACCAGGATATGCCCGGGACAGTTCATCGGCTTGACCGCGTATTCCTGGTCCTCAATGCGGAAAATATACATGTTATCTTTGTAGTAATCGTAGTGCCCGGACCGGATCCAAATGTCCGATTTCAATATATGCGGTCCGATTACCATCTGATATCCGTGTTTACGGTGCTCGACCTTTTCATAATCTTCGATGATCGTCCGCAGCAGCGCGCCCTTGGGATGATACAGCACCAGCCCGGCACCCATTTCCGGAGACATTTCAAAAAAGCCCAGTTCCGCCCCCAGTTTACGGTGGTCACGCTTCAGCGCTTCTTCCCGGCGCCGCAAAAATTCCTTCAATTCATCGCCGGTGCCGAAACAGGTACCGTAGATGCGCTGCAGCATCGGATTACGCTCGTCGCCATGCCAGTACGCCCCGGCAATAGACAATAATTTGAACGCCCCGATCTTTCCGGTAGAAGCCACATGCGGGCCCTTGCATAAATCCAAAAATCCGGCGCCGGTTTTGTAAATAGAAACGGTCGGGGAATTGAGCTTTTCGATCAATTCGGTCTTATAGATTTCCCGGTTCTGTTTAAAAAAATCCAGCGCTTTGTTTTTGTCCCACTCTTCCTGCTGCAGGGGAAGATCATCTTTGATGATCCGGCGCATTTTTTCTTCGATCTTTTCCAGGTCCTCGGGGGCAAACGGCTCCTTTTTGTCAAAATCATAATAAAAACCGTCCTCGATTGAAGGACCGATCGCCACCTTCACTTCCGGGAAAAGTTCCTTGACCGCCTGGGCCATAACATGGGAACAGGTGTGCCGCAGGGTATCAAGCTCTTGCTGTTTTTCTTTGTTTTTCGCCATAAAAACCGTTCTTAATTGTTAAGCTGATGAGCTCATCAGCTTATGAGCAAAAGAAAACACTCTTGCTCAGATTCTCGTTCTTCTCAAGGAAGAAAAATGGTGGGCGGTACAGAACTCGAATCTGTGACCTTTGCGATGTCAACGCAACGCTCTAACCAACTGAGCTAACCGCCCAAATTTTTTCATAACTACGTGACTTATATCCCAATAAGCTATGCAGTCTAACCCCCGCCAAACTGCGTGGCGGGTCCGCCATGCTCTATGGCGGAAACTGAGCTAACCGCCCAAAACTTGTTATCTTTTACCGCCGCCATTTACATTATGGCATCTTCGCGCATAAGCAGGTAAAAATTAATTTTATTAATTTTTACCTATGCTGCGAAGTAAATTCGCACAGTAACTTACGTCGCTTAAGCTCCGTAAGTTACGTGCTCATTTAATGGGCGAGAAGGGATTCGAACCCTTATAGCCGTTAGGCCAATGGATTTTAAGTCCATCGTGTATACCATTCCACCACTCGCCCGGTACACTTATCGTATCATGATAAACACAGCTACATACT
>JAQULA010000224.1 GCA_028718845.1 Candidatus Omnitrophota bacterium | reverse complement strand
CGCGTTGTCGGTGAACGATATTATCGGGTGGTTGCTGTTTACGGTGGTGTTGGGATTGTTTACCCAGGTTAATCTGGAAGTGCCGAGAATTTTGGCGCTTACCGGGGCAACGCTTGCGTTCGCGATCGTCTGCCTTACCGTGGGAAGAAAGTTTACCGATTGGGTCATTTCCGGAATCAAGTCCAAACAAATGCCTCAACCGGGAACGACGCTGACGTTTATCTGCCTGCTGGGAACCGTATGCGGGGCGATAACCCAGAAGATCGGGATTCACGCCCTGTTCGGCTTTTTCCTCGCCGGGATCATGGCCGGAGGGGCGCGCGCGCTTTCGGAAAATGTCCGCCAGGTCATTTCCCAGATGGTTTTCGCCATCTTTGTCCCGCTGTTTTTCGTCAGCGTCGGACTCAATGTCGATTTTGTCCGGGGGTTCGATATCGTTCTGGTGCTGTTTGTCACGCTGATCGGTATCAGCGGAAGATTTTTCGGCGCCTGGCTGGGGGTTAATTTTACCGGATTGCCCAAATCGAACCGGCTGACGATAGCGATCGCCCATACCCCGGGCGGGGCCATGGAAATCGTTATCGGATTGCTGGCCCTGGAATACAATCTTATTACCGAACCGCTGTTTGTGGCCATTGTCTGCGGCGCGTTGATATCATCGGTAATTTTCGGCCCGTGGATCAGTTATTCCATCCGCAAACGGAAAAAAATAAGCGTGCTGGAGTATTTTTCCGGCCGGGGAGTGATCGGAAGATTCCGCGATAATGATCGAAATAACGCCATCCGGGAATTATGTGCAATCGCGGCCCATCAGGAAGACATGCCCGATGTCGAAACGATCGCCGCGGCGGTTGCCCAGCGAGAACATGATATCGGCACGGCCATGGAAGAAGGGATTGCCGTGCCGCATGCGCGGCTGCCGATCATCAAAAAACCCCTGGTGGTGTTCGGCCGTTCTTTGGATGGGATCGAATGGAATTCTCCCGACGGTAAGCCGACCCGGTTGGTGTTTTTGATCCTTACTCCCGAGGATGAGAATGATACGCAGGTTCAGATCCTCGGGGCTATCGCCAGGACCATGAGCGAGGCGCCCACCCGCCGGATGCTCCTGGAAGCCCCGGATGACCGGAGTGTTTGGCCGGTACTGCAAAAGATTTTTTCCGCCGAACAGGTGGTAATGGATAAACAAAAGTAGGCCTATGCTGCGATTGATCATAAGCATAATAATCTGCCAAAGCGTCGGTTTGATCGGGGCATTATTTACCCGGAGTGCTTTGGCGCAATGGTATGTGACGCTTAAGAAGCCCTGGTTTACGCCGCCGAACTGGTTGTTTGCCCCGGTCTGGAGTATTTTGTATGCGTTGATGGGGATGGCGGTATTCCTGGTCTGGCGGAAAAGCCGCTTAATCCCGGGGGTAAAGGCGGCTTTGGGTGTTTTCATGATTCAATTAATACTGAATATGTTTTGGCCGATTGTTTTCTTCGGACAGCGGTCGATCCCGGGCGGTTTCGTCATTATCGTTTTCTTATGGCTGGCGATCATCTGGACAATCAGGGCGTTTTGGCCGATTTCAAAATTATCGGCGGTATTATTGCTGCCGTATATTGCCTGGGTAAGTTTCGCGATGATTCTTAATTATGCGCTGTTTACGTTAAATCAACCCGGCTAAGTTATGGCGGGGGAAGATCAACCAAAAAAGAAGGTAAAGATGAAACACGCGCATAGACCCAAGCAAACGTTAGTCGCGGACGAACTTTTCGAATACCGCTCGGTTGAGAAAAAGAAACTGAAGCTGACCATGGCCATTACCGGGGTAATGATGATCGCCGAGATTGTCGGCGGTTTCGTGACGAACAGCCTGGCGCTGATCAGCGATGCCGGGCACATGTTCACCCATTTCTTCGCGTTATTGATCAGTTTCAGCGCGATACTCTGCGCCGGGCGCGACCCCTGCCGGCAGCGTACTTTCGGTTTCTACCGCATCGAAATACTTTCGGCGTTGTTTAACAGCCTGTTTCTTTTCGGGGCTACCGCCTGGATTTTAATCGAAGGGATCAAAAGAATTTTGCATCCCGCTCCGGTATTGAGTCTGCAAATGCTGCTCATTGCCGTTATCGGTTTGATCGTCAATCTCGTGAGTGCGGGGATTTTGCATGGGGCGGGGAAGGATGATCTGAACGTTAAAAGTGCGTTCCTCCATATGTGGGCGGACGCGCTGTCGTCGATAGCGATTGTCGCCGGGGCCGTAATTATTTATTTTACCGGCTGGAATATCCTTGACCCGGTCTTAAGCGTGGTTATTGCCCTGCTGATTCTGGGCTGGGGCTGGCAGTTGTTTAAGGATTCGACCGATATCCTGCTGGAATCAACCCCCAAAGGCATGGATAGCGGCCGGGTCGAGCGGGCGTTGAAACAATGCTCTCCGGAAATCGAGGAAATAACCGATTTGCATATCTGGGAAATAACCTCGAAAATGTATTCGATGACCGCGCATGTCCGGCTCAAAACCGGTACAACCCTTTCCGATGCGAAAATGGTCCTGCAGGCCATGAAAAAAACCGCCGATGAACAATTCGATATCGAACATACCACTATCGAGATTGATCAGGGTTGAACCTCCGGGTAGTTTTTGGTTTACTTTTCCAGTGGATGCTCTATAATAAAAATGAACGGGTTATAACCGAAATTCCGGGTCCGGGATCATTTTCCGGAGGGTGTTTAAGATGGTCGGGCCGCCATCCTGCGGGTGAAAAGCAAGGCGGCCGTTTAACTTTATAGGAGCGTAAATGCGGAGAATTTTTCTTTTTATCTTTCCGATTCTTATCGTGATTGCCGCGGCGTTTACGATCTTCGGTTATGTCCAGGTACATCACGAAGAAGAACGGCTGTTCGATGATTTGAAACGCAAATCAAAACATATCGCCGAGGCCATGGAGTTGTCGGCAAAAAACGTCCTGCTTGCCCGGAACCTAAAAGATGCCGATTATTTGGTTGAAAAATTTGAAACCCGGGAGCGGCTGCAGGGGTGCGTTTTATATGATAAAGACGGTAATATTTTCGCTATTACCAAACGTTTTCAGGATTGGAAAGAAGAAAACAAACCGTATCTGACCCGTTTGTTGTCGAATAAGATTCCCCGCGGCAAACTGGAGAAGTTTGAAGGCTATACCGTTTACAGCTACATTCTCCCGGTTATCGACG
>JAQULA010000223.1 GCA_028718845.1 Candidatus Omnitrophota bacterium | reverse complement strand
ATACTTTGAACCCCAGGATTTTTCTTGCCCCTTCCGCGAGGTTTATCACATTCAGCAAATATCGGATATAGTTTTCCGTCCCTATTTTTCTCATCCAGGCGCTGGGAGCAATGCTTATTTTAACGATGCCGAACCTGTCTTTGCTTCTTTTTAAGGCGTTTTCCGCGACGCTCCCCGGAGCGAATCCGGAGGTATTAAGTTCGGTGATGTAAAATTTTTCCATGACATCATAGGCGTCTTTATGGAAAACCGGGTCGTAGTAATCCCGGAAAAAATCATTCCGGAACAGCATCACGGATAAATCTTCGAACTGCCGGCTTAACTCTTCGATCCAGGGCCAGGGGAAACTGGTTATCCGGATAATCGAGGCGCCGTTGCAATGGTCGCATTGCGTCGAACATCCCCAGGTCAGGATTATATCGGGGGACGTCTCGAAAATAGCCGCCGCGGCCTTGTCCGAAAGCATGCCGGAAAACCACTCCCGCGAAGGATCGCAAAGGCGTTCCAGCGCAACCAGAAGTTCGTCGTCGCCCGACATGGCAATCCCCGATTTAATCTGATTGAACATAACGTTACCGTATTCGGACAAATGCACGGAGTAATTTTCTATTATGGAAAGGCGGGTCGCGATCGCCGCTTTCAGGAAGCCGGATTTATCTTTAAACCCGCGCAGGCCGGATTTCTCACCGATGATCCGGTTTAAAGCATCATTGATCGCGGCAACTTCTTTAATGTGCTGCTGGTAATCGAATTTTCTTTTTTCGAAATCAACGGACAATAACCGGTAATCGCCGTTTTCGCACCGCGCAACGATAAGCCGGCTGCGCTCGGCCAGCGACAATTCTTCCAACCCGAGGCCGCAATCGTCTAACTTTTGGGGATCTTGCGCGATAACCGACAGGGAATTCTGAATAAAAGGGCTGTTTATATTAATGGCCGGGGAAAGCGCGGCCGCCGCCTCTTTGCCGGCATAAGCCGGCGGGATATAGGCGGCTATCAGCACGTTAATTAAAAATACGGCGGTCAATTCGATTTTTATTTTTCGCATCGCTGTTTTCCCGTGAAATAAAACTTTTAAAGTATACCATTTATTAAGCAAGTCCGCAAAACAATGCGGCAAAAATAGGGGGAGAATAATCGATTGAAAATATTTAAAGACAGCATGTTACAATAAAAATACCCTTGGAATATACCTGCCATTAGCAAAGCCGGAACTATATAAGCGGGGCAGGCATCGCCCCGCGCTTTTTTATTTTTACTATTCGCTCAACGCTATACGCTAACCGCTCTAAAAACATTTCGGTACAATGCCGATCCCGGCCTTAACCTTTTCCAAATCATACACCCCGCGCGAACTTAAATACGGATTCTTCTCCCAGCCCGGTTTGATAAAAAACGGACAGTCCAGATCGATATACTCGATCCCGCCCAACCCCGCGGCCAGATGCGCCGCGGCGGTCATACTCAAAGACGTCTCCATCATGCCGCCGATCATCAGGCGCAGTCCGTTGGCCTTGGCCAGTGAATATACCTCCCGAGCCCGGAACAAGCCGAACTTCATCAATTTAATATTCACCGCAGCCGCCGCCTTAAAGCGAATGATACGGTTGACATCGGTCAACGACCCGGCGCTTTCATCCGCGCACACCGGCACTTTGCCTAAGCGGCTGACTTTTATCAATCCTTCAAAATCAGATTTCGGCACAGGCTGTTCGATCAAATCCGGAACAACTCTGTTCTGTCTTAATAATTTCAAAAAACGCAGCGTGTCTTGGCTGCTATACCCCTGGTTAGCATCAAGATAGATGCGTGCTTTTGGCGCTAAACGCTTCACTGCCAATACCCGTTTCAGATCCAGATCCTGGTCGCGGCCGATCTTGACTTTAAACGCGCGGAATCCCTGTTTCACGAACGCCTTCACGGCTTGTTCTGTTTCCGTTTCACTGGAAATAACAATCGTAATATCGGAAACAATCCGCTGCGGCCGACTTCCGAAAAATCTCCACAGCGGAATCTGCCATTGCCGGCACAACGCGTCCATTATCGCCATTTCAATCGCGGCAATCGCGGATTTATTGTTGGAGAAACGTTCATGCAGTTCCGCGGAAAGCGTGAGATATTCGGAAACATCCTTTCCCTGTAATCCAACCCCGATGGTTTTCAGGTTGGCCAAAGTTTGGGCCACAGTTTCTCCGGTAATATGCGTGGCCACCGCGGCCTCGCCGTACCCTTTTGTCCCGTCCCGCAGTTCCAGGCAAAAAATTATATTTTCCAGATTATCATGCTGGCCCAACGCGGTCCGGAACGGATAGATCAACGGCGCCTGGACAACAACCGCGGTCGCCTGTTTAATCGTCGAGTGTTTGTTCATGGTATTATCCTGCCAAAATAGAGTTTTCTAGCGTTAACAATATACTGTTTTGCCTGCAATCCTCGCCGGCCCAAACCGAACTTGGTCTTAAAATCACAAATACGCACGGTTGTGCCCGTGCCCGGAGCTTCAATAAAATCCTCGCCGCCTAATGAGAGCATCACGTGAGTTATGACATCATGCTTATCCGGCTTGGACAAAAATATCAAGTCAGCGGGCTGCAGTTCCTCCGCGGCAATCGGCCGGGCGGTCATCCATTGTTCATGGGCGTCACGAGCGATATCTCCCCAGTTCAGACGATAGGCCAGATTGACCAGGCCGGAGCAATCCACGCCGGTGGCTATCTCCGGCATAAACGATACCTGCATCGACCGGCCGCCCCAGACATACGGAACACCTAAAAAAAGTTTCGCCGCGGTTACGATACGCTCGCGCGACCGCGCGTTATTTATTAAGGGCTGAATCCGGGTAACGGCTTGCTTCGATACCCAGCCAATCCCGCCGTCCGGTAATCGCACTTTATAAAAATCATTCTTGCCGCCGATATTTTCAAATTTCGTTCCGGCTAAGACCGGGGTAATAATTTCCGGATTATTTTCCGGAGCATTCACGATATTCGCCGCCGGGCAATTGACGACCAGCGTATATTCCGGCCGTTTTTCGATAAACCGGACATTATCTTTCCTTATCCAGCCGGGATATCCCTGCCATTGATTTTGATGTGAAAATAAACCGTTAAGTGAACTAAAAGACTTACTTAAAGAAAAGGAGGATGAATAATGGCAGTTCCAGCAAGAAAAATTAGTAAAACATCCAAAAGAATGCGTCGTGCTCATGACTTCTTAACAG
>JAQULA010000222.1 GCA_028718845.1 Candidatus Omnitrophota bacterium | reverse complement strand
TGGTCCGTGGACTATATTTTTATCTGTGTCTAGCATTCTTCTTGGCCAGTGTTTATCTTATTGCTATCTTTTAACTTTTGCCTTTTAACTTCACAAAAATTTCAAGTACCTTGAAATTTTCGAAAGTTAGTGTATACTTCTTTGACTATTTTGGTTAGTCATTAAGCGTTTTTGACTGTCTTGGACTGTCCAATACTGTCTAATTTTCTAAACAAAATGTTTACCCGGATTCACAGGGCTGGGATATCGTCTTTGCTTATAACTGGCCCCGGTAAAACCGTAAAGCTATAACCTATTGAAATATAAAAGTTAATATACATATCTCCAGGGGTGAGATATTAATGCCGATTATGGCACATATAATGCTCTGTCATAGGATGTCCTTATTAAACCGGACAAATACAGACAAACCTGGACACTAAAGCTAACTTATTGTAAAATAAACAGATAAAATTGAAAAAATAAGAGGTGAGCAGTCATGATGGATGGAAGAATGAGTATTACCGAGGCCGCCCAGCAGCTTGAAGTCAGCCCAAAGACAATCATGCGCTGGGAAAAATCCGGCAAAGTGAAAAAGGCCAAGAGAGATTGGCGGGGATGGCGTTTTTACACCCATGAAGACGTGGAAAAATTGAAAAATTTCAAACTAACCGTATTTTATGAAACCGAGACAGTGCAGGGGGAGACACACTTATGAAGGGGAAGGTTATCATCCGTATATGGGAAAAGGGACTTATTATTGCCGGGATCATGATGTTAACCGCGCCGGTTTGGGCGCAAGACGCGGATTTGGACGCGCAGGCGGAAGTAAAAAAGCCGGTGAGCAATATTGAACAGCCGGTAAAGAAAGCGGTAAAGAAAAATCCGAACGCCATCCAGAAAGAACAATACGGAGAATATACGCTCGGACAGAATGATATTATCGATATTAATGTGCGCCGACATACCGAGTTCAGCGGACGTTTTCCCATCGGTACCAACGGCCGGATCCAGTACCCGTTTGTCGGGGATATCGAGCTCAACGGATTGACCAAATCCGCGGCGGTGGAAAAAGTCAAAGATGTGTTATCCCAGTATATCGAAGCTCCGGAAGTGGATATTACGATTGTTGAGTACAATAGTAAAGTGGTGTACGTCATCGGACAGGTCGCACGTCCCGGCCGCTACAGTATGCACGCGGAATTTATGCCGGTACGCGACGCCGTGCTTGCCGCCGACCTGCCGCGGGAAAATACCGCTTCTTTACGCCGCGCGGTAATCATTCGCCCGTTGGAAAACGGCAAAACGGTGGTAAAAAAAGTTAATATGTTGAGTCTGCTTTATGACGGAAACCTCAAACTGAATTATGACCTGCATTCCGGGGATATTGTCTACCTTCCGTCCACGGCATTATATAAGGTCAGTACGATTTTACAACAAATTGTGTCACCGGTTTACACCGGCGCTTCCACTTATAATACGTATTACGATACTATGGATGCCAGGGATCGTTATAACAATCGGAATGATTAACCGGACTTTATTCCTTGGATAACCGAGGTAAAAGGAGACAGGTATGCAGTCGAATGTCATCGATTATTTACAAATATTTTTTCGCCGTAAACATCTGTTTTTGTACCCGTTTATTTTGGTGGTGTTCCTGGCGGTGGTAGCCAGCTTTATTCTGCCGAAAACCTATCAATCTTCCGCGCTTATTCTTATCGAAGAGGAGAACGTGATTAACCCGCTTATCCGTGATTTGGCGGTGTCCACCAGTGTTACCGACCGTATGCGGGTTCTGCGGGAGCAGATTTTAAGCTGGAAAAACATCACCGAATTAGTCCGCCGGCTTAAACTTGATACCGGGGTGCGTTCCCAGTTAGGTTATGAAGATTTGATCAAAGGTATTCGTGAACAGATTATTGTTGATATGATCGCGCCGCAGGTAGTGCGGATATCCTATCAGGGCCAGGACCCGGAACAAGTGCATCAGGTGGCGAAAACCCTTACCGAAATTTTTATTCAGCAGAACAAAGAATCAAAAACCCTGGAAACCGATGTCGCGGTCGACTTCTTACAGGAACAGCTCAAATATTACCGCCGCAAAATAAAGGAAGACGAGATAAAAAATTTACAGGAACAATTGGATACCTTGCGGGTCGATTCCACGGAAAAACATCCCCTGGTGCAGAGCCTGCAGAACCAAATCAATCGTTTACGCGCAGACCTGGACAAAGATATCGATGACATAAAGATTAAAATCCCCCCGTCTTCCCAGAATCAAAATATTCTTTCTTATTTACTGATGAAAGAAATGCAAAAAAGCGGGCCGGAAACATTGCCGGGAGCGGTGCCCTCAGCCGGGGCTGAGGCTTTACCGATTCCTCCCACTGAAACCCTGGAAGGCCTGCCTTTGGATTCCTCGGTCAATGAACGCATATACGGTATGCTCCTGGAGCGATTGGAAACCGCGAAAATCACTAAAAAACTGGAAGCGTTTAAAGAAGGAACCCGGTTCACGATTATCGACCCGCCGCGCCTGCCGATTAAGCCGTTAAAACCCGACCCGATAAAATTTCTGTTATTGGGTGTTTTTGCCGGGATTGCCGCGGGTATCGGCTGTATTTATGCCGCGGAAGCATTGGACCATTCCTATAAAGGAATTCATGACGCCAAGGATGATTTGGATTTGCCGGTATTAGGGGCGATTTCAACCATTGTTATTGAAGATGAGTTTATCAAACAGCAGGAAGGCGCCCGGTTTACCTATACGGTAATGGCGGTGTTTTTGGCCGTGCTGGTAATTTTTGTTCTGGTATTTGCGGTTATCCGCTAATAGAAGGGGAAAGTGATGAAGAAAGTTGTCGATGCCTTACGCCTGGCGCGGGAAAGACAGATAGACGCGTTAAATCTGCCTTCTTTGCCCAAAGAATTCATTTTAAAGAGTATCAGCGATTCCAATATCGATACCCATATTGTAACCCATTTTTACCCCAAATCGCTGATCAGCGAACAATATCTGCGTCTGCGGGCGAATGTGAAAACATTGATGAAAACCAAGCATCTGAAGGTGCTGGCGGTGACCAGTTCCGTGGACAGCGAAGGAAAGTCGATTACCGCTTTGAATCTCGCGGTAGCCCTGGCCAAGGATGTTGACTGCAAAAGCGTTTTATTGATCGATTGCGATCTGCGCCGCGGTTCTATCGGCGATTCCCTGGCGTTCAGTTCAAAAGCCGGATTATCGGAATACCTCATGATCAAT
>JAQULA010000221.1 GCA_028718845.1 Candidatus Omnitrophota bacterium | reverse complement strand
TGCTTACCTTGCTGAATTCGCTTAAGCGGGACGTTCCGCGGGTAAATATTTATAATGTCGTTTCCAACCGTAATTACCGGGAATTGCCGGAAATGGTCGATTTTGCCCTGGCCACCAACTCCGACTCCCTGGAATTCACGGTTATCGACACGATCCCCGGAGCGACCGACGCGCTGATGCTTACCGAGGAGCAGCGCGCCGTGGTCACCGCGGGCTGTGAAGAAATCCAAAAACGGCTGGATAATGAGTTGAAAGGAAAGATCCGTATCCAGCAATTCGAGCAGTTTGTGCGCCGGGTCGGTAATCGTGACGCAAATTGCGCCCAATACGACAAAAACATCCTGGAAGAAATGCCCTGTTATATCGGATGGCTGTTCGCGCGTATCCTGGCCGACGGAAATGTCAACTTTTGCCTTAAGGCCCACCGTATCCCGGTGGGGAACATCTACGCCCATTCGTTCACTCATATCTGGAACAGCCGCCGGCAGCAGGAATTCCGGAAGCGGGCATTGTGTCCGGGCAAGGACGATGCGTTCTTTTCTTTTATCGGCAATGACCCCGCCGCGAAAGTGGGCTGTTTCAAAAGCTGCGATGACCTGGCCCGCAATGTGCATATGCATAAAAAAATCCAGTCATTGACCCTGCCGGAAATTATTATGCTGAAGCTGCTGCTGGTACTGAAAAAAATTCAGCGGCATGTGCGGGGAAAGACGTTTACCCGGGCGTTTTGCGAAACCGTAAAAAAAAGAGATGCTTTGGGGGGTAAAGAGTTGCGCTGCCGGAATCTGCGGGTGGTTCCGCACAGCGAAGGTATCCGGCTGGTATGGAACGATCAGGAGCTTACCCATAGTGTGGGGCTTAATACTTCGGTATGTATATTCGGCCTTTGGTATGATTCTTCCAAGGCCGAGTGGGAGATTGTCCGGCAGGGGGAACAGGAAATTATCCTGAAGAATACCTGGCGCAATATTCCGCTTTCCCAGCAATGGCACCTTGTCCTGGACGATGAACACACCGTGCGCTGGCGAATCGATATGCTGATCGATTCCAAACTGGAAATAGAACAAATGAAAACCAGTGTGATGCTTCCGGCCGGGTATAAACATTGGTCGGCGGGGAATCAACGCGGAAAGTTTTCCGCGCTGATGGCCTGGAATGACATGAGCCTGGCCGATGCAACGGTCCGGCGGATCGGAGTGCCGGGCATCCAGCTCAAGGGCCGTCCGGTGCCGGGGGTTTGCCTCGATTTTTCCGAATCCGGGGCGGATACCGTGATGCCGCAGATCCAGAATTCCGATAAGAATATTAATGCCCGTGTGCTTTCGGCCTGCCGGCGGGTGCCGGAGACGGCGGCGGTAATGGTCCCCGGGACCTATCCGGTGTTTTCGGGGAAAATCATAATAAGCGCGGATAAGGATTGATCATGGCTGATATCGTACTGGTTAATATTCCTCCGTGGGGAGTGGTAATGCCGCCGCTGGGCATTGCCTATCTATCGGCATATTTGAAATCCAAAGGGATCGCCGTAGATGTCTGCGATATGAACGTGCGGCTGTATAACCGGGCCGATGCCGGTCAAAAAAAGTTTTGGCGCCTGGACACGATCAACACCATGGAACCGGCAGTGATCGCTTCCGAATTATTCCGGAGCTTTGAACCAATGATCCGGGTAATGATCGATGATCTGTCCCGTTATCCGGTTATCGGGTTCTCGGCAAACAACCTGATCAGTGCCGTGGTTGCCGGGATTCTGGCCCAGGATATCAAAAAGCGCGGAACCGATACCCGGATTATTGTCGGCGGGCCGGGGTGTTTTCACGGCTGGGACCGTAATGCTATGTCTTTGTCGGCGATCGATTATGTTGTGATCGGAGAGGGAGAAGAGGCCTTGTTTCGTCTGGTGCGGGCGATTCAGCAGAAAAATCCGGCGGCAGCCGGCGGCATTCCCGGCGTTTTTGGAGTTGCCCAGGCGCGTCAGAAACAATTCGTTCCTCCGGTAGCTGTCGGGAATCTGGATAACCTGCCGTTTCCGACATTCGAGGAATTTGATATGTCGTGTTATGGCGAGGGCAGACCGTACCGGCCGTTGCCGATGCTGATGAGCCGGGGGTGTATTAATCAATGCAGTTATTGCATCGATTGCCGGATGAACTTTCCGTTTCGCACCCGCAACGCGGACCAGATCATCGCGGAGATAAAGCATCATGTGCAGCGCTACGGCATTACTCATGTGGAATTCAATGATTTGTTATGTAACGGAAATTTGCATCAGCTGGAAAAAATATGCGATGGTTTGATCGGGCAGGATTTGCATATCCGCTGGATCAGCTACGCGGCAATACGAAAAAATATGACCGAAGCGTTGTTCCGGAAAATGAAGCAAGCCGGCTGCGGTTCGTTGTGTTACGGCGTGGAAAGCGGTTCGGACGCGGTATTAGGAAAAATGAACAAGCATTATACCCGTGCCGATGCCGGTGCGGTCCTGGCCCGAACCTATGACGCCGGGATTGAGGTCCGCTGTAATATTATCGTCGGTTTTCCCGGTGAGACCGAGGACGATTTTCGTCAAACCCTGGATTTTATTTATGAAAACCGGAAATATATCAGCCAGGTTACCAATGTTTCCGCTTTCGTATTCATGCCGGCGGCGGATATCGGTATTTATCCGCATCGTTACGGGATTACGTTTATCGATCCGCTTGACCCGGCGACCTGGACCGATGAAAACAATCTGACTTCGCCGGAACGGTCCCGGCGGGTGCAGGAGGTATGCCGCCGGCTTCGGGAATGGAATATTCCGACATTGATCGTCAATGATCAGGAAGATAACCGGAATGAGCCGTGCCGGTCATGCCTCCGGAATAAACCGGTGAATCTTCCGGTTGAAAATGCGGCGGCCCCGGCGCCCCGGGATGATGCGGTAAAAAAATTCCGGAGAACCGGTTATTGGCCAAAGATCCTGGTATTGACGGGATTGGTCGTCATAAGCGGGATCGTCGATGTTTACCTGTGGCTGTTGAAGAAGTTCCGCGGGTCGGTTATTTTCCCCGGCAGCTGATCAAAAAATTATTTATGATAAACATGGATCGAGAACCATGATGAACACGGATATTATCACAAGGAAAAAGTAAAAAGATAAAAGTAAAAAGTGAAATTACGCAATACTCAATACGCATGACGCAATACGATTTTCAGTAACTATTCATAACCAATATTAACCGTTGATGACTTTTTATAACCGGAAGAAATAA